>JAGRGW010000111.1 GCA_020445315.1 Gammaproteobacteria bacterium | reverse complement strand
TGTCCGGCTGGGCTTGACCACAACATTGACTCCATCGAAGAACCACAACAACCACCCTGCCCCTCTTGCTGAATCGGCGGACAGGGCATGCTGCCAAACGAACAGTAGACACAACAGTCGCCCGGCCTGGGCCGCAGCAGTGTCGAACAGCCAGGACACTGCCAGTACCAGACGCACCGATCGGTAGGCATGGTTTCAGTCTGCGTGAAGCCGCATTCCGGGCACGTCAGTGTGGACTCGAGGACAGGCTTTTGCATAGGCAATCAGGTTATGACATTGAAGCCCCAGCCGACCAGCGTAAACGCGACCGCGAGCACGCCGGCGAACAGCGCCAGCGCCTGCCACTTGATCACCTTGCGCAGGATCAGCATCTCCGGCAACGACAGCGCGGCCACGCTCATCATCAGTGCCAGCGTGGTGCCCACCGCCACGCCCTTGGTAAGCATCGCCTCGGCAACCGGGATCACCCCGGTCGCGTTCGAATACAGCGGGATGCCCATCAACACCGCTGCCGGCACCGTGTACCAGGCGTCACCGCCCAGGTGTTCACTGACCCACTGTCCCGGCACGAAGCCATGGAACAGCGCACCCACACCGATGCCGAGCAACACCCATTTCCAGATACGGCCAACAATCTCCTTGACCTCGGCCACGGCGTAACGGTGGCGGCCGGCGAATGACCGATCGGGCTCCGGCAGATCGGCCTGACCCATCTGGATCTTCCAAACATAGTCCTCGACCCACCGTTCGGGTTTGAACGACTGCAGGACGATGCCGCCGAACCAGGCTACCAGCAGACCTGCGCCTACGTACAAGGCGGCCAGCTTCCAACCCAGGATCCCGACCAGGATCACCGCGGCGACCTCGTTGATCATCGGGCTCGCAATCAGGAACGAGAAGGTGACACCCAGCGGGATGCCGGCCTCGACAAAGCCGATGAACAGTGGCACTGACGAGCAGGAGCAGAACGGCGTCACCGCACCGAGCGTGACGGCGAACCCCCGTGCCTGCCAGTCAGGCCGGCCGCGCACGAACTCGCGTACGCGCTCCGGCGACAGCAGTGCACGCAGCAACCCCATCACGTAGATCACGATGACCAGCAGCACGAAGATCTTCGCCACGTCCATGACGAAGAAATGCAACGCCGCAGCCAGGTGCGAGGCCGGGTCGAAACCCAGCGACTGGTACACGACCAGGTTGGCGAAGGCCTCAAACAACGGCTGACTCCTTCTTCCCCGTCGAAGCCTCAGGTAGCTTGAACGACAGCAGGGCCGCGGCCAGCACAAAACCCGCCGACCACCACAGGCACCCTTCGAGCCCCTGGGTCTGGTAGGCCCAGCCGGACAGCACGGTTCCGGCCAGCCGCCCGCCGGCATTGGCCATGTAGTAGAAGCCGACGTTCATCGACACCTTGTCGAAGTCCGAGTAGGCCAGAATCAGGTACGAATGCACCGCCGAATTGATCGCGAACACGATCCCGAACAGGACCAGGCCGACGATCAGCACGGTCGCCGGATCCCAGCCCTGCCGCAGTGCCAACGCGATACCGGCCGGAAACACCGCCAGCACGAAGGCCCACCGCCTGGCCGTGCCGCCACCCGGACCCTGCCCGTGATGGCTGTGCCGCACCAGCCGCGGCGCCGAGGCCTGCACGAAGCCATAGCCAATCACCCACAGCGCGAGGAAGGCACCGACGGCAGTAAAATCCCAACCCAGTGCCGAGTAGAGAAACACTGGCAGGCCAACGACGAACCAGGCGTCGCGTGAACCGAACAGGAAGAAACGCGCCGCAGCCAGCCAGTTGATCTCCGCGCGGTTCGAGAACACCTGCGTGAACTTCGGCTTGGCCTTCATCTTGCCGACGCCCGACGGTAGCAGGATCGCTGTCAGGATCAGAACCGCGAACAGCGTACCGGCCAGTATTGCCAGCGCACCACGAAAACCGATCCACTCCAGCAGCGCCGCACCGACGAAGAACCCGGCACCTTTCAGCGCATTTTTCGAACCGGTCAACACGGCGACCCATTTGAACAACCGGGACTCGCTACCGGACCCGGCCAGCGTCTTCACGCTGGCCTTGGCCGACATCTTGTTGAGATCCTTGGCGATACCCGACAGGGCCTGGGCCGCCATGACATAGGCGACCGACAACCAGGCATCGGGTACCGTCAGCATCAGCAAAGCCACGACCTGCATCGCCATGCCGATGTGCATCGTCAGGTTCAGCCCAATGCGCGCCCCAAGCCAGCCGCCGACCAGGTTGGTGACGATGCCGAAGAACTCGTAGAACAGGAACAGCATCGCCACCTCGAACGGCGAGTAGCCAAGCAGGTGAAAGTACAGCACCACCAGCATACGGATGGCGCCGTCGGTGACCGTGAAAGCCCAGTAACCGCCGGTGACGACGAGGTAGTTGCGAATGCCGGCTTCCAAATCCGCCTACCGCAACCGGTAGCTGCTGTGACAGGCGTGGCAGCGCGACATCAACTCGCCAATGGCCTCAAGCGCGGGCTGAGGTTCGGCCTCCTGCAGCACGCGCGCCAGGCGGCTCGCCGAACGATGCATCGCCGTGCCGAGTTCGCGCATGCCCTGGGGCATCAATGGCGCCATGTGCGAGGCACCGTGTGCGTCGAGAGACGACATGCCGATCCGGTGCTCGACAACGTCGGCCGCCTCGTCCCAATGACCGGCAGCCGCCAGCGTGTTCGCCTCGGCCAGCGCGGCAAGGTGGTCACGCATGTTCGCCAGCATGTGCGCCTGCATCGGTAGCGGAAAGTCGACTGGCGTACGATCGTCCTCCGCGATCGCCGTACCGATAGCGAAAAGAAACGTAAGCGCGACGAAGATCGTTTTCATCTACGCGCCCCGCCCAGCGACCCCGCCACCATCGCGGCAATATCTATCAAGCGGTTCACATAGCCCCATTCGTTGTCGTACCACGCATAGATCTTGACCTGGGTACCGTCGATCACCATCGTCGACAGCGCGTCGACGATCGACGAGCGCGGATCGTTGACATAGTCGACCGACACCAGCGGCCGTTCCTCGTAGCCAAGAATGCCTTCGAGTTCGCCCTCGGCGGCTTCCCTGAAGAACCCGTTGATTGCTTCGACCGTCACCGGCCGTGCCGCCTCGAACACGAAGTCGGTCAGCGAGGCATTGAGCAGCGGCACACGCACCGCGTGGCCGTTCAGCTTGCCAGTCAGTTCGGGGAAGATCGTGGTAATCGCCCGGGCCGAGCCGGTCGTCGTCGGGATCAGCGACTGGCCGCAGGCACGCGCGCGGCGCAGGTCCTTGTGGCCCTTGTCGACGATGGTCTGGGTGTTGGTGATGTCGTGGATCGTGGTCATGCAGCCGTGCGCGATGCCGACCTTTTCGTGCATGACCTTGACCACCGGTGCCAGGCAGTTGGTGGTACACGAGGCGGCTGTCACCAGGTGATGCTGCGCCGGCTCGTAAAGGTGATGGTTGATGCCGTAGACAATGTTCAGCGCGCCTTCGGTCGGGGCCGCGACAATGACTTTTCTCACACCCTGGTCGAAGTACGTCTGCAGCGTCTCAGGCTTCTTGTGATGCTTACCGGTCGCCTCGATGACGATGTCGCAGCACGACCAGTCGGTCTCCGCGATGTCAGGGTTGCGGCTGTACACGATCGAGTTGCCATCGACGACCATCTGATCACCTTCGCCGGAACACGCCACCGGCCAGGTGCCGTGCACCGAGTCGAACTGCAGCAAATGTGCCGACCCCGCGGCATCGGTCGCGGTCTCGTTGACCTTGACGAACTCGATAACGTCCCTGCCCCAGCCGGCACGCAGGCCGAGGCGCCCCATGCGACCAAATCCGTTGATACCGATCGTCACACTCATCGTCGCCATTTCTCCAAGTCGTTCACCGCGCCATCGTGTGCGGCTTGGCCGCCCAATCAAAAAACGGAGTTTGTCGGCACCCTGCCAATGCGCCTCCACCGGGTACAAGGCACCGATGCCAACCTCCAACAGCCATCGTCGGCTTCCAAGGCCGGAATCTCGCCACGCCAGTTAGCGGTCTTCGGCCGGCCCGACCAGACCGCCGGGTTCGATTCATCTATTCGGTCTTGCGTGGCAACCCTCGTCACGCGCAGCGCGGTGCCCCTGGCCGATTGGGCATCCTGGCCAACCCCTTGGCGTCATTGCGAAACGGCGACCGCTCGGCATTGCCTTCGAACACGTGCTGCAGCACGCGGCGCACCCATTCCGGCAGATCCGGATGGATCCGGTAATGCACCCACAGACCTTCGCGCCGGTCGCTGACCAGGCCGCTTTCGCGCAGAAGGGCCAGATGGCGCGAAATATGTGGTTGCGCGACCCCCAGTGCGTGCGTCAGCTCACAAACGCACAGCTCGTCGTGGCGCAGCAACAGCATCAGGCTGCGCAAACGGGTTTCGTTGGCCAGGCTCGAAAACAGGTTGTCTGGAGTTATATCCATACGGCAGAATATACGACATTTCGTATATATGTTGAATAAAATATTTGTATCCGCCTGGTACCCGTGGGCTTATCCGGTTGAAGCCCCGGCAAAGGCAATTCAGCCGCCCCCCGATCTGCCGGCTTTTCCCGACAGGACAATGCGCGTACCGTCTGGACAACCAGGCTCGGTTCAATCCATTTGACGTATAAACAACGGAGCGCCCATGTACAGCCCCCAGCGTCTTGCCACAATATTGATGGGAGCAATCATGCTTTTCGCCGGTCTTGTAACGGCCGCGAGCAACGAAGATGCACTCCACGTGCAGAAGGTCGCCGATGACATCTATGCAGTGGTCGGCCCCTTCGGCAACCGCTCACCTGAAAATCTCGGCAACAACGCAACCTTCGGTTTTGTGGTGACCGATGACGGCGTAGTACTCGTCGATTCCGGCGGCAGCTACAAGGGAGCCCAGGCGATTGAAGCCCTGATTCAGCAGGTCACCCACAAGCCAGTGAAGCTCGTCATCAACAGCGGTGGGCAGGACCATCGGTGGTTGGGCAACGGTTACTTCAAGGAACGAGGCGCACGGATCATCGCCAGCAGCGCCGCGGTCGAGGACCAGAGGGCTCGCCATCAGGAACAATTGCTGACACTGGGCAACCTGGTAGGTGTGGAGGGGATGACCGGCACAGACCCCGTCTACGCCGACGAGACGTTCGACGAAAGCATGCGCATCGATGTCGGATCAAAGACCTTCGATCTGCGCAAGGTCGGCCCCGCGCACACACCGGGAGACATCCTCGTATCACTGCCGGAGCAGCGCGTCGTGTTCAGCGGTGACGTGGTCTATGTCGGTCGTATGCTTGGCATCATGCCGCATTCCAATGCCAAACACTGGATCGATGCCTTTGCAACGATGGCAGCGCTGGAACCCCTTTCCATCATTCCCGGTCACGGCCCTCCCACAGACCTGGAGCAAGCCCGCGCCGACTCGCTCGCCTACCTCGCGTTCATACGGGAGACCGTCGGGACCTTCATGGAGAACGGCGGTGACATCACGCAGATCGGTACTCTCGATCAATCCCGCTTCGCGCACCTCGTGGACTATGCGACGCTCAAAGGCCGCAACGCCCAGCAGGTATATCAGGAGATGGAGTGGGAATAACCAACCGGCCGCTGAAAGCGAAGCGAGTCGCCTACTGCCCCGTTGACGGCTCATCGTTATTGAATGCCGACACTCGACCCGCATGCGCGTACTCACCCGCAGCGGCCCAGATGATCGATATCCGTAATTCCCGGCTGTCACACGACCGGCACCTCAGCCTGGCCCGCAACCCGCCTTTGGTGGTCGCCTGTGACATCGCTGCAATCGCCAGGTCGGCACGGTGGCCGCACTCGCCGTCGGCGCGGGTCGCGAAGCGGTCAGCAGGAAAGTCAGACAGGACAGGGCGTTGGACATGACACGAGGCCAACGCCTCGCATGACTGAACGCGTCGTGACAGCGGACGCGGCGCTGCTCGTCGACGGTTTTCCCGATCCAGAGCAAGCGTGAAGTTCCGGCTACGATCCGAAGCTGTCAGGTGCAGGGCAAAAGGGGCTGACAGGATAACGGCCTGTAATTTCGATCTTTGGCAAGGCTTTAAACGGTTTGCTTGCGTTGCGCCCGATCGCGCCGAAAGGCGCCCGGCGAGATTCCGGTCAGGCGCCGAAAAGCGCGTATGAAGTTCGTGGTTTCACGGTAGCCCAGCGTGGCGGCAATCTCTCCAATCGGCATCTCCGATTCTGTTAGCCAGGTCTGCGCGAGTCGGAGCCGGCTGGCCGAAACAAGACCGGTAAAGGTCATGCCAAGCTCGGCCAACCGCCGCTGAAGCGTCCGCGAACCCATACCGGCGGCTTCTGCTGCAACCTCGATACTCGGAAACCCGTCGATCGACAGCGACGAGATCAACTGCTCGATTGAGGTTTTGAAGTCCACCGGCATGGGAGCGCCTGAGGGTTTGTGGACACTCGAGGTGGATCCGGCCGGCAATGGAAACTGCATGAGTGAGCGCGCAATGGTGAAAGAAGAATGCCGTTGGCCGCTGATCAACGGCGTGTCGCCGAAGACATCGTGCTTCCCGAGCAGCGCTTCGTCACCCGCCATCAGTCGCACTTCCCCCGGGCTCCAGGCCGGCCCGATGATTCGCCTCAGCATGCTGATCGTGATAACCAGGGTATAGAGGTCCCCGATACATCGGCCGAGGCCGGGGGGCCCCGACAGGAACTGGTTTACCCGAAGCACATCGCCTTCCGCCTGCAGCCAGAATCTTGTCCCGCTGCTGTGCCCACCGATGAGCCGGATTCCGATCTGCAGATACTCATACACGGTTGGGGCCTGTTGCAGAACCGCTCCGTATTCACCCAGATCGAACGCCGAGGCCCGCTGTCCGATCACGACACCGAGATCTTCCAAGTGCTCGCGACGGGCGACCTGCTCGATGAACCTGTATGCCGCCAGGATGGGCAGTAACGCCTCCGAATCGCCAAGCAGTGAAGGAGATACCCGGGCCTGGCTCAACAGGCTGTTGACCGGGACGCCGACTGCATCCAGGAACGTGACGAAAGGCGTAAGCGCGTTGGCGCGGACGAACGCGATCCGCCCGCCAACGTTGGGGCCCGCTGCCGCATCCGGCTGTTGATGCAGATCAAGACCATGCTGTGCTGACAATGACCGCCCCTGCCACGGTGGCGCGAAATGATCACAGCTTCGAGTTTAGCGCGTTATCTTTTGGTCAGTCGTGGCGAGCCCGCGCCTGGCACGGAAACGGGGGGCGAATGCGCAAGAGACCCTGGGTCGCCGCGATCCCAATCGCGCTGAATGCCGCCCTTCTCCAATCGGCGCGAGAGTCACCGAGAATTCGGCCCTCACCGACATGGCGCGAGACAGCAGGACAGGCAACCGGTCCTGACCCGGACCTCCCGGAGGAGTAGCGAATCATGCATGCCCAACTGGAATCTGCAGCACATGGCAACGGCCGCAAGTGGCCTGTCATGACGGCGTTGTTCCTGCTGGCGGCCGCGGCACACGCTGGCGCCCCCGGATCCGACCTCGCCCAGGAACTGACGAACCCGATCGCCGACCTGGTCACGGTGCCAATCCAGATGAATGTCGATCGGAACATCGGCCCGGCCAGCGACGGCACCAAGATCACGACCAACATACAGCCGGTCATCCCGTTCGATGTCGGCGAAGACTGGAACCTGATCACGCGTACCATCGTGCCTGTCGTCCACCAGGACGACATCTCCCCTGGCAGCGGTACACAGTTCGGCCTGGGCGACATCAACCTCAGCCTCTTCTTCTCGCCGAAGCAACCCACTACCAGTGGTCTCATGTGGGGGGCGGGTCCGGTGCTGCTGCTGCCGACGGCCACCGACTCCAGGCTCGGCGGCAAAAAATGGGGTGCAGGACCCGCGGCCGTCGGCCTGGTACTGAGGGGCCCCTGGACCGTCGGCATGCTCGCCAATCATGTCTGGTCGTTCGCCGGAGACGATGATCGCCCGGACATCAGCAACACCTTCATGCAGCCCTTCGTTGCCTATACCTGGCCGAGCGCCTGGACCGCTTCGGTGCAGACCGAGACCAGCTACAACTGGAAGAGCGAGCAGTGGTCGGTGCCGGTCAATGCCGCGCTGTCCAAGCTCGTCATGTTCGGCAGGCTGCCGGTCAGCCTGCAGGGTGGTGTCGGTTACTGGCTCGAATCCCCCGACAGCGGACCCGAGGGCTTTCGTTTTCGGTTGCAGGCGAACTTTGTGCTGCCGAGGTGACCGTCGATCCCCGGCCTGATCCGGCTGGATCTCCATCGATATCGCGGGAGAAAAAGCGGACCCACTGGAAAACCAGGAGGCAACAAGTCATGAGACAACGACGCATTCTGTGCGCTGCCGCAAGCGCCGTATTGATCCAACTGGGAACGCCCGCAATCGCCCAGGATGTGCTGCCCTTTGCCGCCCCACCGATGGGCGGCAAGGTCGGACCGACCATGCAGGAGTCGGTCCATAAATGGCGTGAGACGCAGCGGCACCTGCCGGAGGACGCGCCCAATATCCTGATTGTCATGTTCGACGACGCGGGCTTCGGCCAGCCGTCCACCTTCGGTGGGGAGATCAATACCCCCACCCTCACCCGGCTGGCCGCGCAAGGCATTGCCTACAACCGCTTTCATACCACGGCCATGTGCTCGCCCACCCGCGCCGCGCTGATGACCGGCCGCAACCACCACCGCGTGGGCGCCGGGCAGATCGCCGAGTTCGCCAACGACTGGGACGGCTACACCGGCGTGATCCCGAAGTCGTCGGCGACCATCGCCGAGGTGCTGGGCCACTACGGCTATGCGACCGCGGCCTTCGGCAAGGACCACAACACGCC
>JAGRGW010000110.1 GCA_020445315.1 Gammaproteobacteria bacterium | reverse complement strand
GCGGCGATCCCCGAGGCCCTGCTCGAGAGCGAGCTGTTCGGCTACGAGAAGGGCGCCTTCACCGGCGCCGCGAAGACCACGCCGGGCAAGATCGAGGTCGCCCACGGCGGTATGCTGTTCCTCGACGAGGTCGGTGACCTGCCGCACCCGTTGCAGGCGAAGCTGCTGCGCTTCCTGCAGGAACGGGTCATCGAGCGGATTGGCGGCAGGAGCGAGATCCCGGTCGACGTCAGGGTGGTCTGCGCCACGCACCGCGACCTGCCCGACTTGATCCAGGCCGGCGAGTTTCGCGAGGATCTCTACTACCGGATCAACGAGACCACGATCAAGGTGCCGCCACTGCGCGAGCGCCAGGGCGACAACCTGCTGCTGGCGCGGGCGTTCCTGGAGCGGTTCGCCGGCCAGTTCAAGCGGCCGGTCAAGGGCTTTTCCCCGCAGGCAATCGAGGCGATCGAGAGTTACGCCTGGCCGGGCAACGTGCGCGAACTCGAAAACCGCGTCAAACGTGCGGTCATCATGTCCGACGGTACGCAGGTATCGCTGGAAGACCTGGAACTGCCGGAACAGGGCGAGCAGGTCGAGTACGAACCGTTCAACCTGCGCGAAGTCAGGGAGAAGGCCGAGTCTCAGGCGATCGTGCGTGCGCTGGCGCGGACCAACAACAACGTGTCGAAGACGGCCGAGTTGCTCGGCGTGACCCGGCCGACGCTGTACAATCTGATGAAAAAATACGCGATCAACTCGGACTGAAGTCTCCGGGTTGTTCCAGCCGATTTCCGATTTCACCGCTGTGTCACCCTGTCGTAACAGAATCCAGGCGTGATGCGCGAACCTATCAGGAGGATCCGCATGTCGTTGCGAACCCCAAAAATGTCTGTTGCCGGCCTGCTGCTGAGCTGTGTGCTGGCGTCCAGCCCGATCGCTGCCTACGCGTCGAAGGCGGACAACTACTTCCGCGATGCCGAGCAGTATGCCGCCAAGGGCGATATCTCGTCAGCGATGATCCAGCTGAAGAACGCGCTGAAGTCTGATCCCACCCACCTGCAGTCACGGCTGGCGCTCGGCGAGATCCAGCTGCGCATGAACGATGCGCCCTCGGCGGCGAAGGAGTTCGGCCGCGCGCGTGACCTCGGCGCACCGAAATCCCAGTGGATGCTCGGCTACGTCCGCGCCCAGATGCTGCAACGCGACTTCCGTGCCGCCGCCGATGCCGTTGATATCGACGACAGCCTCGCGCCCGCGATGCAGGCCGAACTGCTCGCGCTGCGCGGTAACTCGCTGCTGGCGCTCGAAGAGAGCGCCTCCGCGGTTGCGGATTTCGACGCCGCGCTGCAGAAGCAGCCGGGTAACCCGAGTGCCGGCCTCGGCAAGGCGCGCGTGCTGATCGGGGAGGACAACACCGCCGGCGCACTCGAATTGCTGAACCAGGTGCTGGCCGTTTACCCGCGTCATTACGAGAGCCTGGTCACGCGTGGCAACCTGTTGCGCGGCATGCAGCAGCTCGACGCGGCCGGCGCGGATTTCGCCACCGCGATCGAGGTGTCGCCGAACGATCCGCGTGGTTACGTCGGCGCCGCGTTCGCCAACGTCGCCAGGTCCGACATGCCGGCGGCAAAGCAGAACCTGGCCGACCTGCGCCGGCTCGCCAACGGGCTGCCGGCGATCAACTACCTGCAGGCCCTGGTGTCGTTCCAGGAGCGCGATCTCGACCGCGCAACCGACGAGCTCCAGCTGTTGCTGCGGGCCGCGCCGGACAACATCCAGGCGCAGATGTTCTACGGTGTCGTCAGTTACGCGCGTGGCGAGTACACCATCGCCGATGACTACCTGACCCGCGCCAATGCCAACATGCCGGACAACCTGCAGGTCGCCAAGCTGCTGGCCGCGACCCGGATCAAGCTGAAGCAGCCGGAGCGGGCCATCGAGGTACTCGAGAAAGTTGTCACCCTCGACAGTACGGATGCCCAGCTGCTGGCCCTGATGGGCAACGCACTGCTGCAGTCCGGCGACAACAACCTGGGTGCGCAGTACATCGAAAAGGCCGTCGCCATCGACCCGGACCGGGCCATGCTGCGCACGCAGCTGGCGATCGGCAAGATGGCCAGCGGCGATACCTCCGGTGCGATCTCCGAGCTGGAGTCTGCCGTCGCACTCGGCCAGGACGTGCTCCAGGCCGACGTGCTGCTCGTGCTGGGCTACCTGAACAAGGGCGAGTTCGCCAACTCGCTCGATGCCTCGATGGCGCTCGAACAGCGCATGGCCGACAGTCCGATCCCGTATAACCTGACCGGGCTGGCGTTCCTCGCCCAGCGCGAGTTCGACAAGGCCAACGAGCGCTTCCGGATGGCGCTGGAAAAGGACCCCTCGTTCGTCGTCGGCAACATGAACCTCGCGCGTACCGCGTTGATGCAACAAGACGCGCAGACGGCGGAAGCCGCCTACCGCGCGGCGCTGAAACAGGATCCGTCGCACGTCGGCGCGATGATGGGCATGTCGGCGCTGGCCCGTGTGCAGGGTCGCCCCGGCGACGCCCGCCAGTGGCTGGAAAAGGCGCATAACGCCAATCCCACGGCGTTGCAGCCCATCCTGGCCCTGGCCGAGGACTACCTGCGCACCAATGAACCACTGAAGGCCAGCAGCGTGCTGTCCGGGCTCGACCAGGAGCAGGAGGAGATCGCCGCCGTGCTTCGCCTGAAGGGCATGGCACAGTTGCAGACCGGTGACTACCCGAGTGCGGTCTACTCGCTCCGCCGGCTGACCGAAAAGTCGCCCGAGTCGATCGAGGCCTGGTTCCAGCTGGCAAGGGCACAGGCCGCGGCCGGCAACACGCGCGGATCGCGCGAGAGTTTCCAGAAGGCCATCGCGCTCGATACCGCGTTCAAGGTGCCGATCGTCTGGGTTGGCCTGGCCGAACTCGATCTGCGCGAACGGCGTTTCCAGGAGGCCCTCGAACTGGGCAAGCGCATCGCCGCGAACCAGCCGGACCAGGTCTACGGTTACGACATCCAGGCCAGTGCCTATCGAAAACTGGGCATGCATTCGCGCGCACTGGCGGCGGCCCAGTCGGCGTTGGGGGCCTTCCGTGATTCCAATCGCGTGAATCGCCTGGCCAGCCAGCTGACGTCCGTCGGGCGCACCAACGATGCCATCGTGCTGTTGAAGGACTGGCTCGAGGAAAGCCCGCAGGACGTGCCGTCGCTGGCTCGCCTGGGTATGCTCCACCAGAGCCAGAACCAGGTCGACGACGCGCTGCGCAACTACGAGAAGGCACTGGCACTGACGCCCGATGATCCGGTGCTGCTGAACAACATGGCTTGGCTCTATCTCGAGCGTAATCGCAACCGTGCCGTCGACCTGGCGACCCGGGCGTACGAACTGGCACCGTCGCGGGCCGAGATCATCGATACCTACGGCTGGGTGCTGTTGCAGTCGGGACGTCCGCGCGATGGCCTGGCGGCGCTACAGCAGGCGCTGGTGATCGATCCGAAGAACGCGGAAATCGCCCTGCACGTGGCCGAGGGGCTGACCCAGGTCGGCCGTGGCCGCGAGGCACTGCCGTTGCTGGAGCAGGTCATTCGCGACAATCCGAACTCGAACTACTCCGAGTCGGCCCGGGCTCTGCTCAACCGCCTACGCGGCTAGGGCGGCGTCGCGCGCCAGCAGTGCCGAGCCGTAAGCGGCCTCGGACTGCTGCGCGCGCAGGACCGGTACCCCGAGGATTCGCTCGCGGATCCGTTGCCAGCGAGTATTGACAGCCCCGCCGCCGCTACTGAATACCCGTTTCGGATAGGGCGCCCCCAGTTCGGCCAGGCAGTCGTAACCCGCCTTCTCTATCCGAGCCATGCCCTCGAGCAGACCCTGCAGGAAAACCGCGTCATCGGTGGGGCGTGGGGACATCACCGGGGCCAGGTTCGGATCGTTGTGCGGAAACCGCTCGCCGGGTTTCAGCAGGGGATAGTAGGTCAGTGCCGATGGCTGTTCGGGGTCGATGCGTTCGCTCAACGCGGCGATCTGCGCCACCGTGAAGTAGTGCCTGAGCACGGCCCCGCCAGAGTTCGATGCGCCGCCGGCAAGCCAGCGATCGCCCAATCGATGGCTGTAGACGCCATGGCGTGAACTGCCGACCCGGCGGTCCGACAAAACCTTCAATACCAGTGTGCTGCCGAGCGAGGTCACGGCATCGCCGATTTCGCTGACCCCGGCGGCCAGGGTCGCGGCATTGCTGTCCGTGGTGCCGCTGACGACAAGGCAGTCCGGCGCCAGCCCCAGGTCGCGGGCGATATCCGGTGCGACCAGGCCGAGCGCGGTGCCGGCCGGCACGACGTCGGGCAGCAGCGAGTGGTCCAGCTTCAGTGCCTGTATCCAGCGTGGCCATTGCCGTACGACCGGGTCGTATCCCATCTTCAAGGCGTTGTTCTCGTCGGCGACGCCGAAGCGCCCGGCCAGCCGGCCACTGATCCAGTCGGCCTGATGCAGGGCATGGACGAATCCTTCGCCGGCGGGTCGACGCGCCAGGTGCAGCAGCTTCGCCAGCGCCGACCCGGGGCCTCGCGCGGCGCTGTCGTCGGGAGCAACGGTGGCAATCTCGGCTGCCTCGACGCGCGAGCGGGTATCGTCGTACATCAGTGCAGGCGTGCGTGATTCGCCGTCGGCACCGTACAGCGCGAGCGTTGACGAGGTGCCGTCGACGCTGATCGCCCTGGGCGGACGACCGGCACCGTCGACCACACCGACCACGACGTCGCCGACCGCCTGCCACCAGTCGTTCGGCTCCTGCTCGCTGGCGCCCTCGAACGGGTGCCGAGAAGGCGGCAGCACGGTACGTCGTTCGGCCAGCACACGCCCGTCGGTGTCGATGGCAATGGCGCGGCAGCCGGAGGTGCCGAGGTCGACCCCGATAAAACAGCCCCCGGTGCTGAGAGGTCGGCTGCTCAGGGCAGGTGAACCGGGACCGGGGGCTGCCAGGTATCGGCGCGGTGTTCGGCGATCACGTTGGTGTAGATGCCGCCGCGCACGTTGAACTCGGCGGTCAGGCGCATGAACCGCGGGGCGGTGGCGGCAACGAGATCGTCGAGGATGCGGTTGGTGATGGCCTCGTGGAACGCACCTTCGTCGCGGTACGACCAGGCGTACAGCTTCAGCGACTTCAACTCGACGCAGTGGCGGTCCGGTACGTACTCGAGGTGCAGCGTCGCAAAGTCGGGTTGACCGGTCTTCGGACAGAGGCAGGTGAACTCCGGGATACGCATGCGGATCGTGTAGTCGCGTTCCGGCCTGGGATTATCGAACGTTTCCAGTGCTTTGCTGGGCTGAGAGGGCATGGCGATACCGCGGTCGTTGAATTGGAGACCGCACATTATACGGTACGGCGCCGGTGCCGCACGTCGCCAAAGTGCGGCGATTGTTCAGGAAAATGCCAGGAAAACAGCGGGATGTGAAGGATATCCGGGGCTTTCGCGCAGGCGAAGGAATCACCTTGTGCGTGCTGTCGGCGATCCTGTATCTTTGCCCGCCATGCGACTGGAAAAAATCAAGCTGGCGGGCTTCAAGTCGTTTGTCGACCCGACCACGGTCCTGTTCCCCAGTAACCTCGTGGGCATCGTCGGCCCGAACGGTTGCGGCAAGTCGAACGTCATCGACGCGGTGCGCTGGGTCATGGGCGAGAGCTCGGCCAAGATGCTGCGCGGCGAGTCGATGGCCGACGTCATCTTCAACGGCTCCAGCAGCCGCAAGCCCGTTGGCACAGCGACCATCGAACTGGTGTTCGACAACGCCGACGGCAGTGCCGGTGGCCAGTACGCGCAGTACAGCCAGATATCCGTCAAGCGCCAGGTATCGCGCGATGGCCAGTCGCTGTACTACCTGAATGGTGTGCGT
The DNA here is from genome assembly GCA_020445315.1 of Gammaproteobacteria bacterium. GTDB lineage: Bacteria > Pseudomonadota > Gammaproteobacteria > Chromatiales > Chromatiaceae > Thiosocius. Next base: position 2,728 of record JAGRGW010000110.1, on the reverse strand, counting down.
TGCCGTCGCCGCGACATCACCGACCTGTTCCTGGGTACCGGTCTCGGGCCACGCAGTTACTCGATCATCGAACAGGGCATGATCTNNTGATCTCGCGCATCATCGAGGCGCGGCCGGAGGAACTGCGCGTCTACCTCGAGGAGGCCGCCGGGATCTCCAAGTACAAGGAGCGCCGGCGCGAGACCGAAAACCGAATCTCGCACACGCGCGAGAACCTCGAGCGTCTGGACGACTTGCGCGACGAGGTCCAGAAACAACTGCGGCACCTCGAACGGCAGTCGGCCACGGCGCAGAAGTACAAGGCACTGAAGGAAGAGGAACGCCGGGTGCGCGCCGAGCTGCTGGTGCTGCGGCTGGACCAGATGCTCGCCGACATCGGTCAGCGGGACCGGGTCATCGCGGAGCAGGAAAACCGGCTCGAATCGGTCATTGCCGAGCAGCGCAATACCGAGGCCAGGATCGAGCAGCGGCGGGCCGATCACGCCGAGGCAAACGATGCCTTCAACGACATCCAGGGCCGGTTCTATGCCGTCGGCTCGGATATCGCGCGCCTCGAGGAGTCGATCCAGTACGCGCGCGAGGCCCGGCGGCAGCAGGAGAACGACCTGGTCCAGGCCCGGCAGTCGCTGGAGCAGGCGCGCTCGCTGAGCGCACAGGACAATTCGCGCCTCGCCCAGCTGGCCGGCGAGCTGGAGCGCGACCAGCCGTTGTTGGAACAGGCCCGGACCGGCGCCGAGCAGATGTCGGCCGCGCTGCAGGATGCCGAGGCGCAGATGCAGCAGTGGCAGGGATCGTGGGACCGGTTCAACGAGGATGCCAACGCGCCGGCACAGCAGGCGCAGGTGGAGCGTACCCGCATCAACCACCTCGAACAGCAGGAGGTCCAGCTCAAGCGTCGTCTGCAGCGCAACGACGAGGAGCGGCAGAATCTGTCCGACGTCGCCCTGCAGGCCGAGATCACCGAGCTGCAGCGGCGCGAGTCCGAGGGTGTCGCCGCCGTCGAGTCGCTGCGGGCTCAGGTCGAGGGCGACGTGCAGGCGATCGGTAACCTGCGCGAGCGCAGCCAGTCCGCACAGGACGAGCTGGCCGAGGCACGCACCGAGCTCGACACGCTGAAGGGCCGGTTGGCGTCGCTGCAGGCGCTGCAGCAGGCCGCGCGCGGCGAGGGAGACAAGGTCGTGCGGCAGTGGCTCGAGTCGAATGGTCTGGCCGACACGCGGCGGCTGTTCGAGGTCGTCGAGGTCAGCCCGGAATGGCAGAAGGCGGTCGAGATCGTCCTTGCCGAGCACCTGCAGGCGATCCTCACCGAACGTCTCGACGCGGTCGCCAGTGGCACCGACGGGCTGCGCAAGGGTGTCGTCTGGTTGTTCGAGGAACAGGGTGCCGCGGTCGAACCGCGCCCCGGCACGCTGGCCGCCGAGGTGCGCGGCCCGGCGCCGCTGATCCACCTGCTCAACGCGATCCATGTCGCAGGCGATGTCGAAGAGGCCATGGCGCGGCGCGAATCGTTGCTCGCCGGTGAGTCTCTCGTAACACCCGGCGGGGTGCGCGTCGGTCGTGGCTGGATGGCCGTCGACCGCGGCCGCGATGCCCAGGCCGGCGTGCTCGCGCGCGAACAGGAGATCCGCCAGCTGACGGCGCGCCAGGGCGAACTCGAGCCGCGTGTCGGGCAGCTCGGTGAGCAGCTGCGGGCCGACCGGCAGGCGCTGGTCGCGGCCGAGCAGGCGCGCGAGGCGCGCCAGCGCGAGGTCGAGGCGGCGCAGCGCGTGGTCGCCGAGGTGCGCGCACTACTCAGTGGCAAACAGGCGCGTGCCGAACAGGTCCGTCATCGCATCGAGGGGCTGGAGAAAGACGCCGACGAAATGCGCCAGCAGCTGGCCCAGGGCGGCGAGGACATGAATGCCGCGCGCAGTCGCCTGCACCAGGCCCTGGCCTCGATCGAGGACCTTGGCAAGCGACGCGAGGAACTGGTCGGTCAGCGTGACCGGCTGCGCGAGGCGCTGGACAAGGCACGCACGGCGGCCAGCGATGCGCGCAATCGCGTGCACGAGATTGCACTGCGGGTTGAATCGATGCGCAGTTCGGAGGACTCGCTGCGCTCCGGCATCGACCGGGTACAGCAGCAGCTCGAGCAGTTGCAGAACCGCTGCGGTGAGCTCGAATCCACCCTGCAGCAGGGCGAGGCGCCGATCGGCGAGCAGCAGGCGCGTCTCGAACAGCAGCTGCAGGCCCGCTCGACGGTCGAGAAGGAACTGGCCGAATCGCGCAGGAATCTCGAGGCGATCGACCACGAATTGCGCGAACTGGAGCAGTCCCGGCACCAGGTCGAGCAGCGGGTGCAGGACGAACGTGGCCGACTCGACCGCGCGCGCATGGACCGGCAGGAAATCGTCGTGCGCAGCCGGACGCTGGAGGAGCAGCTGGCCGAGACCGGGTTCGAACGTGAGCAGTTGCGCGCCGACATGGATGGCGAAGCCGCGGTCGATGCCTGGCAGCAGCGCGCGGAACAGCTTGCGGCCCGGATCCAGCGGCTGGGCCCGATCAACCTGGCGGCGATCGACGAGTTCAAGGAACAGAGCGAGCGCATGGCCTACCTCGACAGCCAGCACGAGGACGTCAGCAAGTCGCTGGCGACGCTCGAGGAGGCGATCCGCAAGATCGATCGCGAGACGCGCACGCGTTTCAAGGAGACGTTCGACCGGGTCGACACCGGCTTCAAGGAGCTGTT
>JAGRGW010000532.1 GCA_020445315.1 Gammaproteobacteria bacterium | reverse complement strand
CGAGCTGCGGTTGTGCGAGCAGTGGACGGCTGGGGCGAAGAGCGTGTTTCAGTTCGATGTGCAGGGCCAGGTCGCCAAGTCGACCCATGCCGGGCTGCCATGGTTGTTGTGGCTGCGCATGATGTACGAGGCGAAAGCACTCATCCACTTCTGGCCGTTCGATGGTTTCGAGGTACCTGAAGGCAAGAGCGTTGTTGCCGAGGTCTACCCGTCGCTCTTTCGTCGCCGTTATCCGAAGGAAGACCGTACCGGCGATGAGCACGATGCTTTCTGTGTTGCTGCCTGGCTCGCCGAGATGGACCGTCGCGGCACGCTGGACTACTACTTCAAGCCACCGCTCAGCCTGCCGGAATCGCGCATCGCACGCCTCGAAGGCTGGATCCTCGGGGTCTGCTGATAGAAGTTATTTATGGGTTTCGGGCGAATCCTCGGTACATCTGCGGTACACCGCCGAGACTCCGCTGTTTTGGTCAAACTAACACAAGCTATTGAATCAACGTGATGTTGCCTAACTGCAATATTGCAGCTAGGACGTGCAGGCCAGACCGGTAATCGTGGATGTCAGCGTCGATCAGGGCGGCTGTGTCGCGCCCTCGTTGCCAAGTGGTTGTTATTGGGTAAAAAAAGGTCATCAACCGGACTCTCTGCTCGGTTCTTTTGCGCTGCAGTGTGGAACAGGTGGGAGGGTGTCGGATATGGTCGGTGTGTTGTGCGATAAAACGATCAGCCCCATCCGAAGCCGGAGAGGAGATTGCCAATATGACAAGCACCTGGATTGTTGTGGCGGACGCCTGCCGTGCCCGATTCTTTTCTGCCGACAAGCCTGCCGGCCCCCTGCAGGAGATCAAGACCCTGAGCAATCCGGAGGCACGCCTGCACGAAGGCGACCTGGTGAGCGACAGGAGTGGCCGGGACAGCGGCCGCGATGGGGCCTCGCATGGCTTTGGCAACGCCAACAGCGCCAAGGCAGAGACTGCCAACCGTTTTGCCAGCGAGGTCTGCGCACATTTGGAAAACGGCCGTCATCGCAATACCTTCGACAAGCTGTACGTGATGGGGTCCCCCGCCTTTCTCGGCATGCTGCGCAAGCATCAGTCCACCGCGCTGCGTAATCTGATCAGCAAAGAGATCGCCAAGGACCTGACCACCCGTTCGCCGCAGCGTATCCGGGCCCAGCTGCCGGAATACCTGTGACTGACGGGCCGGATGCCGCCACCGTGGCAGCGGGCGACCGCCTGCGCCCCCTTGCCGCCGAGGCCCTGATCAACGGCTGCGACTGCTCGGCGCTGACGTTCGATGACACGGCCGAACTGCAGGCGCGCGAGACCCCGCTCGGACAGGAGCGCGTGCTCGAAGCGGTGGAGTTCGCGACGGGTATTGCACGCAGCGGCTACAACCTCTACGTGATGGGTTCTGCCGGTGTCGGCAAGCATCGCCTGCTGAAGGATCTGCTTGCCGAGCGCGCCGCCAGCCAGCCGCCACCGTCCGACTGGTGCTATGTCGCCGATTTTGCCAATCCCGACCGGCCCAATGCGCTGGAGTTTCCACCCGGGCGCGGGCGCGAGCTGCAACGCGACATGCGCCAGTTGGTCGAGGACCTGTTGACCTCCCTGCCGGCGGCTTTCCACAGCGACGAGTACCGGCGCCGCGCGCAGGAGATCCAGGCCGAGTTCAAGGGGCGCGAGGAGGAGGCAGCCGCGGAAATAGGCCGGCATGCGGCGGAACGCAGTGTCGCCCTGTTGCACACGCCCACAGGCTACAGCCTGGCACCGTTGAAGGACGGCAAGGTGCTCAATGCGACCGAGTTCGAGGCGCTTGAAGACGAGGAGCGCAATCGCCTGCAGGCGGCCATGGACGTGATCAAGGACGAGCTGCGAACCGTGCTCGGGCATGTTCCCCTGTGGCAGCGCGAATCGCGCCAGCGTTTCCGCGAGCTGGATTCGGATATTACGCAGCTTGCGGTCTCGCAGCTGATGGCCGACCTGCAACGCCGTTACGCCGATCTGCCGGAGGTGCATGCGTATCTGCGCGCGGTGGCCACCGATGTGATCGAGAACGGCGAGCTGTTCCGCTCACTCAGCGAGCAGGACAGCCCGGACCCCGACGATCCGCGCTTCCTGCGCTACCGCGTCAACCTGCTGGTCGGCAAGGAGGATGGTAGCGGTGCGCCGGTGGTCTTCGTCGACAACCCGACCTACCAGAACCTGGTCGGCAGGATCGAGCACCTGGCCCATATGGGTACGCTGACGACCAACTTCACGCTGATCAAGCCTGGTGCGCTGCATTGTGCCAACGGTGGCTACCTGATCGTCGACGTCGACAAACTGTTGATGCAGCCATT
>JAGRGW010000109.1 GCA_020445315.1 Gammaproteobacteria bacterium | reverse complement strand
TCGAACGCGACGGGGTGGTCACGACGATGTCGACGCGTCTGCTGGTCGGCGCCGACGGCATCAACTCGACGATTCGCGAGCAACTCGACCTGCCGGTGTCGCGCTGGGCCTACGGCCAGTCGGCGATCGTCACCAACATCACGCCATCGCGACCGCACCGTAACGTGGCCTACGAGCGCTTCACCGACACGGGCCCGGTTGCGTTGCTGCCGATGAGCGAAGACCGCTGTGCCGTCGTCTGGACGGTGCGCGACGAACAGGTGGACGAGGTGCTCGCGCTCGATGATGCGGCATTCCTGGCCGCCTTCCAGCAGCGATTCGGCTACCGCCTCGGCAACTTCCTGCGGACGGGTCGGCGCGCTGCCTATCCCTTGCAGTTGCTGCGGGCGCGCGAATCAGTGCGCGGACGCGTTGCGGTCATCGGCAACGCGGCGCACACGCTGCACCCGATTGCCGGGCAGGGGTTCAACCTGGGTATCCGGGACGTTGCCGCGCTGGCCGAGGTCGTGGCCTCGGCGCAAGACGGCGACATCGGTGCCGGCCAGGTTTTGCAGGAATACGAACAATGGCGCCTCGGTGAACAGCGTAACGTGGCGCTGGCGACCGATGGTCTGGCCCGCCTGTTCAGCAACCCGCTTGGCCCGTTGCGCATCGGGCGTAACCTCGGGCTGCTGGCAATGGAGTGCCTGCCGGGTGCCCGGCATGCGCTGGCGCGCGCGGCAATGGGGCTGGCCGGTCGCCAGCCGCGGCTGGCGCGGGGGGTACGTCTTGACTGAACAGCTATTCGATATCGCCGTCGTCGGTGGTGGCATGGTCGGTGCCGCGCTCGCGCTGGCACTCGACAGCAAGGGGTTCTCGGTCGTGTTGCTGGAAGCGCGCGAGCCGCAGATGCAGTGGGATGCGTCCAGCCATGACCTCAGGGTGTCCGCGATCACGCGGGCATCGCAGCACCTGCTCGAGCGGCTCGGTGCGTGGCCGGCCATGGCCGCCGACCGGGTTACGCCCTACCAGGCCATGCAGGTGTGGGACAACGGTGGTTTCGGCGAAATCCGGTTCGATGCGGCCGATATCGCCGAACCGAACCTCGGCCACATCGTCGAGAACCGCGTCATCGTGCGCGCGCTGTGGCAGGCGCTGACGCGCTCGGGTGTCGATGTCCGTACATCGGTGTCGGTGGGCAACCTGCACACCGGCGACGACGGGCCATCCCTGGTCCTGGCCAGTGGCGAGACCCTGCCTGTCGGTCTCGTCGTCGGCGCCGACGGAGCGAGATCGCAGGTACGCGAGCTGGCCGGTATCGGGTCACGCAGCGAGCCTTACGACCAGCATGCGCTGGTGGCGACCGTTACGGCGGAACTGGGCAACCGCTCTACGGCCTGGCAGCGGTTCATGCGTACGGGGCCGCTGGCACTGCTGCCGATGCAGTCCGACCTGTTCTCGATCGTCTGGTCGACGACACCCGAAGAGGCCGCGCGGCTGCGTGACCTGCCGCCAGCGGAGTTCAACGCCGCGTTGAGCGAGGCCAGCGAGTGGCGTCTCGGGCAGTTGTCGCTGCTCGGCGAGCGTGCGCTGTTTCCGCTACGGCTGCAGCACGCGGAACAGTACGTGCTGCCCGGCCTGGCGCTGGTCGGTGATGCCGCACACGTGATCCATCCGCTGGCCGGGCAGGGGGTCAACCTCGGTTTCCTCGACGCGGCGGCGCTGGTCGACGCCCTGGTCGCCGGCCGCGGGCGCGGTCTGTCGCCCGGGGCCATGCGTGGTCTGCGTGCCTACGAGCGGGCGCGTCGCGGGCACAACACGGCGACGCAGCTGGCGATGGATGCCTTCAAGCATGTGTTCGGCAGCCGTTCGACCGTGGTCGGTGCACTGCGCAACCTCGGCCTCGGCGTGGCCGGCCGCGTCGGTCCGTTGCGACGCCAGTTCGAGCGCGTGGCGCTCGGTCAGGGCATCGACCTGCCGAGTCTGAGTCGCCCGCCAGCCTGATCCTTGCCGCGGGTTGCGCGCCGCCCGCGCACCGCGCCCCGCCCCTTGACATGCCCGGTGATCGGAATAAAATCGCGAATCATTATCATTCTGTTGCTTGTTGAGGTTTAGCGATGATTCGTTTCCTGGTATCCGCGGCGATCGCCGTCTCCGTTGCACTGCCGGCCCAGGTCCTGGCTGACGAGGTAGTTGTTTACTCGGCCCGCAATGAGCACCTGATCAAGCCGCTGTTCGACCGCTACACTCAGCAGACCGGTGTCGAGATCAGCTACATCACCGACAAGGAAGGGCCGCTGCTGCAGCGCCTGAAGGCCGAGGGGAAGCGGACTCCCGCTGACATGCTGATCACCGTGGACGCGGGCAACCTGTGGCACGCGGCCGAGAGCGGCGTACTGGCCTCGGTTGACTCCCCGGTACTCGATGCGAACGTGCCCGCGAACCTGCGCGATCCGCAGAAGCGCTGGTTCGGGCTGTCGGAAAGGGCCCGGACCATTGTCTACAGCAGCGAACGGGTCACGCCCGCCGATCTGAGCACCTACGAAGACCTGGCTGACCCGAAATGGCAGGGTCGCCTATGCCTGAGAACCTCGAAAAAGGTCTACAACCAGTCCCTGGTGGCGACGCTGATCGCGCGGCACGGCGAGGCCAGGGCCGAGGAAATCGTCCGCGGCTGGGTCGCCAACCTCGCTACGGCGCCGTTCTCGAACGACACCAAGACGATGGAGGCCGTGGCCGCCGGCCAGTGTGACGTCGCGATCGTCAACACCTATTACTTCGGTCGCCTGCAGAAAAAAGACCCGTCGATCGGCCTGGCGCTGTTCTGGCCCAACCAGGACAGCAGCGGTGTGCACATCAACGTGTCGGGCGCCGGCATCACGCAACACGCCAAGCACCGCGATGCAGCCGTGAAGCTGCTCGAGTGGTTGTCCTCGGACGAGGCGCAGCACGACTTCGCCGGCCTGAACATGGAGTACCCGGTGAATCCGACCGTGGAGCCGGCGGAGCTGGTCGCAGCCTGGGGTACGTTCAAGGCCGACGAGCTGAACGTTGCCGAGGCCGGCCGCCTGCAGGCGGACGCCATTCGGCTGATGGATCGTGCCGGGTATCGCTGAGTGACGGGGGGCGGGCAGTGGACGCGCCGATGTCCGGAGGCGTGATCAGCCATGCCGGGTAGTCTCGCCACGGGTCTCGATCCGCGATCCGTTGCCCGGGGCGGGCAATCGCCCGACCGGGCCTGGCGCTGGGCCGCCCGCCTGCTTGCCGTCAGCGTGCTCGTGCCGTTGGCGGTGATCCTGGGTTCGTGGCTGCATTTCGATGCGGAAATCTGGCAGCACCTCGGCAGCACGATACTGCCGACGCTGGCAGCGAATACCGCGTGGCTGATCGTCGGTGTCGCCATCGGCAGCCTGTTGCTGGGCGTGCCGCTAGCCTGGCTGACGGCGATGTGCGAGTTCCCCGGGCGGCGCTTCCTCGACTGGGCCCTGATGTTGCCGTTCGCCCTGCCGGCCTATGTCCTCGCCTTCGTCTTCGTCGGGGTGTTCGATTTCTCCGGTCCGGTGCAGGGTGGCATCCGCAGCCTGTTCGGACTGCCGCCGGCCTGGTCGTTCGAGGTGCGCAACACCTTTGGCGTCGTTGCGGTCATGACACTGGTGCTCTACCCCTACGTCTACATGCTGGCCCGCGTGTCGTTCCTGGGCCAGGGGCAGAGCGCCTACGAGGCCGGGCGCAGTCTCGGGCTCGGTCCCTGGGCGGCGTTTGTCCGCGTCTCATTGCCAATGGCGCGTCCCGGTATCATTGCCGGTCTGAGCCTGGCGCTGATGGAGGCCCTGGCGGACTTCGGTGCGGTCTCGGTGTTCAATTACGACACCTTCACCACCGCGATCTACAAGTCGTGGTTCGGGTTCTTCGACCTGCAGAGCGCCGCCCAGCTCGCGTCCATCCTGTTGACACTGGTGCTCGTCGCGCTGGTCATCGAACGCCGCTTTCGCGACCGGGCGCGTTTCGTCGAAACGGGTCGCGGTGGTCGTCGTCGTATTCCGCTGTCGGGTGGCAGTGCGCTGGCGGCGGCGGTGTTCGGCTGGGGGGTGCTGTTCGCGGCCTTCGTCGCGCCCGTTGCACAGTTGCTGAGCTGGGCGTGGGAGACCCGCGCCAGTCTCGATGCACGCTACTTCGGCCTGTTCGTCCACACGCTGTCGCTGGGTGTCATGGCTGGCCTGCTGACCGTCGTCGCGGCCTTCGTCCTGGCCTATGCAAACCGCTACCACGGCGACAGGTCGACCGCGTTCAGCGTTCGCGTTGGCACGCTGGGTTACGCCCTGCCGGGGTCGGTGCTGGCAGTCGGTGTCATGTTGTCGCTGACCTGGATCGACAACCGCGTGGCGGACGGCCTCGAGTGGTTGACCGGGCGTGATGTCGGCCTGTTCCTGTCCGGTACCGTGATCGCGTTGCTGATGGCGTACTTCGCCCGCTTCCTCGCGGTGGCCTACGGTCCCGTCGAAAGCGGCCTGGAGCGTATACGCCCGAGCGTGCGTGACGCCGCGCGCAGCCTCGGTGCCGGGCAGTGGGAAACCGTCTGGCGGGTGTACCTGCCGATGCTGCGCCCCGGCCTGCTGACCGCGTTGCTGCTGGTGCTGGTCGACGTCATGAAGGAGATGCCGGCGACCCTGCTGTTGCGACCGTTCGGTTGGGACACCCTGGCGGTACGCATCTACGAGTTGACATCCGAGGGTGAGTGGGAGCGGGCCGCGCTGCCGGCCGTCGCACTGCTGCTGGTCGGCCTGGTGCCGGTCATCCTGCTGGTGCGCCGTTCGGCGCGTTAGTAACGACCCGACGGCTGCGTCAGTCAGGCGGCAACGTCAGGCCATAGCGCTCGGCGAGGTACTCCAATGTCGCGACAGCGCCGTACTGCGCACTCGAGTAGACACGGTCGATAGCGAACAGCCCGCGCATGGCCGGGAAATCCAGGTCGATGACGCTGCCGAGGTAGTCGGGCGCGAGCGCGCCGGTACGTGGCTGCATGTGGCGCTGGGTCAGTCGGAACGACAGCCTGCGCAGCGCCGGTGGCCGCTGTGTGCTGATGAGGGTCTTCAGCCGGTACTTGAGCGGACGCTCCCCGCCGAGGGCGAAGCCATAGTCGCTCGGGTAATCCGCCAACCGTCGGTTGATGCGGCTGATCATGCTGCCCTGCAGTCGACCGAGATCCTTGAACGCGATCGGCACCCGTGCCGTATCGGATATTGCCGTGGGTTCCAGGAACGGGAAGAACATCGGTCCGAAGCGTTGGTTTACCTGCGCGTCGCGCCCGGTCCAGAAGCGACCGCGGAAGTTCGGGTACAACTGCTCGACCTCGAACCGCCGCAGCCGGTCGCCGTCGATGCCGATGGCGTCGCGCATGGCCTGCTGCATGCCTGCGCGGTAGTCGCGCTCGCTGAACAGCGGGCCGAAAGCGCGCGGGTCGAACTGCGAGTAGAACGTCGAAACCAGCGCGCCGGTCGTCGATGGCCGGTCGGGCATGTAGAAGAAGTTGCGATAGATCTCGCCCAGCGAGCCGTTGAGCGGGACGTCGCCGTCACGATGGCGTTCCACCCGGTCGCGGCGGTCGGCGCCGAAGTCGAACAGCGGGTTCTCCACCTTCCAGCCGTCGAAGGCGTACAGGTTGTGCTCGACCTCGTCGGCGAAGGCGTCGCGATCGATGACTGGCGCCAGCCCCTTGTCGATGCAGTTGAGTTCGAGGCCCTCGGCCTGGCAGATCAGGCGGGCAATGCGGACGTCTTCGTCGTTTTCGCTGCCGTAGACGAACAGCCGCGGCCTGGCACCGTGCCGCAGCAGCATGGCCAGCATCAGGCGTGAATCGAAACCGCCGGAAAACGACAGCCGGAGGCGGTCACCGAAATTGTCCGCGATCGGGGCGAAAACGGCGTCGAGCCGCGCGTTGAAGTGGTCGGCAGCGTCGTCGAGCGAGCGGAAGTCGCCGCCGCCGTCGCTACGGATCGGGCTCGGCAGGTGTCGTTCCTGTGCGGTACCGGACGGGTCGAACGTCAGCAGGCTGTTGGCCGACAGGCTGCGAATGCCCTCGGTCATCGACTTGTCGCCGTAGACGGAGCCGGCAATCACGTACTCGAGACAGGCCTGCCGGTCGAGCCGCTTCGGGCGGGCGATCTCCAGCATCGCGAGGTACGAATTCGACCACAGGGTGCCGTCCGCGTTCGTGTACAGGCGGGTGGCGCCGAGTCCGTCGCCAAACACGTACAGTCGCCCCTGTTTGCGCAGCAGTACCGTGTGCGTGCCGAGCATGCCCTGCCAGGCAAAGGTGTCGGCGTCGAAGCGCTGCAGCACTTGCGGCAGGCATGCCGGGCTGGCGATGCCGTCGTGGATCAGCGACCCCAGCGCCACGGCAAAGTCGCCGTTGGCTTCGGTATGCGACGCTGCCGGTATGCCGGACAGGGCCGGGAAGACCGCGATCCTCAGTGTTCCCTGCTGGTACTCGCTGGCGATTTCGAAGCCGTTCGCCGCGGCCCGTTCGACGAAACGGGCCATCTGTCCGTCGTGGGTATCCGGCTGGTAGGCGACGAAGAAACTCATGGCGTTCGAGGTAGGCTGGATAATCCGGAGTTGTAGTTTTGCCGACCAGACAACAAGATGAAGTCTCTGTGCGCGATAGGCTTCTGATGTCGCTTCGACCGCTTGCGGTCGAACTTGAACCGCTCGCGCCCCGTTGCGGCGCAGTCGCCGGGCGGTAAATCGCGCGCCGGGTATGCGCGGAAGTATAACGTTTGATCAGGTGAAACCAACGACCGGTGGCTTGTCCGGCCCGTCGGCGGTAGGCAACCTGGCTGGGAAACGATGAGTCGTAACACCTCCTTCGGTTGCTGGTTGCTGCGTTACCTTGCCCTGATGCTGGTCGGCTTCGCGCTCTACGAGGCCCACCGCTTCCCGGTCTTCAGCATCCCGCTGGTGGTCGGTCTTTCCCTCTATGCGCTGGTGCTGGCGATCGAGGTGCGCGCCTGGCTGCTGGTGTTGCCGACGGCGATCGCGGTGCTGTCGATCGGGTTCTGGTCGGGACGCTACTTCTGGGATGCATTTGACCTCTTCATGCTGGTGACCCTGGCCGGTGGACTCTGGTGTTGCCGGGTGTTCTGGCCGGCAGGCCTGCAGGTGACGCGGTTGTGGCCGCTGGCGCTGTTTGCCGTGGTGCAGCTTGGGATCACGCTCAACGGCCTGTACCCGCTGGAGGCGCCGGTTCCCGGGCTGTGGGCGGACTATTTCGCGTCGACCAACGCATTGCGCGAGGCCAAGGGGGTCGCCTGGGCTTTGTTGCTGGTGCCGATGCTGATGCAGGCCCAGCGCATCGGCGCAGGCACCATGCGCTGGCTCGTCGCCGGCATGGCGCTGGGGCTGATGGCGCTGTTTCTCGCGATCCTGTGGGAACGCAATCTCTACACCGGCATCCTGAACTTCGCCAGTCGGTACCGCGTGTCCGGCTGGTTCTTCGACCTGCATACCGGTGGCGCGGCGATCGACATCGCGCTGGCGATGATGCTGCCGTTCCTGCTCGGGCTTTCGCTGTGGTGGCGCAAATGGCCGGTGCACCTGGTTACCGCCGGGCTGCTGGTGCTGGCCGCCTACGGCCTGTTGGTGACCTTTTCGCGCGCCAACTACCTGGCCGTTGCCATCATCGGCCTGGTCCTGCTGGCCGGCCTGCTCACGCTGCCCGGCATCCCCCGCCGAGGCCTGCGGCGGTGGGCCTGGGCACCTGCGCTGGCCGTCGTCGCGGTCGTTGCAATCGTGCCTGTGGTGGTCGGCGGCACCATCCTCGAGCGCTTCCGCTCGACGGCCGTCGATATCCAGATCCGGCTCGATCACTGGTCCGAGAGCGCCGGCCTGGTCGCGCCGGGCGTGCAGACCCTTTACGGCATCGGCAAGGGTGCGTTTCCGCGCCATTACCATCTCGGACGTGCGCTGGACGGCGAGACCCTGTCGACACTGTTCCTGCACGGCACGGGCACGGCTGCGTTCGTTCGGATCAATGCCAGCGACGATGCCGGGCTGCTGGATCTGCGCCAGCGTTTCCGCCCCCGTGGTTCCGAGGCCAGGCTGCACCTGGTGTTGCGGACGCCGGCGGGGCACCGGGAGCGCCTGTTGGTCGAGTTCTGCGAGCGCCAGGTACTGCGCGTCCGGGCCGAGTGCCGCTGGGTCGGCACCAATATCCCGGATACCGAAGGCGAGTGGCGCGAGTACGTCAGCCCGGTCAGGCTCAGCGGGCTCGGTGAAGGCGGCTGGCTGCAGCGCTCGCCGGTCGATATCTCGATCCTCAACCGTGGCATCAAGAACGGGATCGACGTCAAGTCGGTGCGACTGGTTGCCGCCGATGGCAGCGAGCTCCTGCACAACACGAACTTCGCGCGCGGTCTCGATCGCTGGTACATGGTCGACGGCAATCACCTGCGCTGGCACGTCAAGAACATCTTCGTGTTCAGCTACGTCGAAGGCGGCTGGATCGGCCTGCTCACGTTCGTGCTGGTCGCTCTGGTCGGGCTGCTGCGCGCCTGGCGGCTGCATCGGCAGGGCGACCCGGCCGGCCTGCTGTTCTTCGCCGCGATTGCCGGTGGCCTGGCGATCGGCCTGTTCGACAGCGTGCTCGACGCGCCGCGGGTAGCGGTGCTGTTCCTGTTGCCGCTGTTCGCGTCCCTGGTCTGGACCGCGGAGCCGGTCGATCTGCCGCGGCAGCTGCGCCGGTGGCTGTGACCGCAATGGCGTACCGGGCAGGGCCTGGGTCGCAAATGACTTGGAACGCATCGCGTTAATCGTTAGAGTTCGGTTTCGATATCGACTCCCCTGGGAGAGCGCGGTCCCACCGATCGCCACCGAAGGCGCAATTCCGCCCGGAATCGCTCAGGTAAACGGACCAAGGGAGATGGGGCGAGGCGTCTGTACGAGACCCCAATATCGACTCTGGAGAGCGGCGCCGGGCATGGCGCCCACCGACGGGGCAGTGGGCCAATGGCCTGCAAACTCTCAGGTTTATGGACAGAGGGGCGGTGCGGTCAGTGGCGTTTGCGATGGCCGCGCCGCCCTTTTTTGTTGGCAACACGGGAGCCCCGGCATGGACAGGAAGACGATCCTCAACCAGACCCATCGTGACATGGGCGCACGGATGGTCCCGTTCGGCGGCTGGGACATGCCGGTGCACTACGGTTCGCAGATCGAGGAGCACCATGCCGTGCGCCGCGATGCCGGCATGTTCGACGTCTGTCACATGACTGTTGTCGATCTGCATGGCGCTGGCGTGCGCGACTTTCTCGGTCGACTGCTGGCCAACGATGTCGCCAAGCTCAAGGTCGCCGGCAAGGCCCTCTACTCGTGCATGCTGAACCCTGACGGCGGTGTCATCGACGACCTCATCGTCTACTTCCTGCGCGACGACTGGTTCCGCATGGTCGTCAATGCCGCCACCACCGAGAAAGACCTGGCCTGGATCGCGCAACAGGCCGGAGACTTCGACGTGCGTGTCGAGGCGCGGCACGACCTCGGCATGATCGCCGTACAGGGCCCAAACGCCCGCGCGAAGGCGGCCGCATTGCTGCCGGATGGCCTGCGCGACGCGGCGATGGCGCTCAAGCCCTTCAGTGCTGCCCACGACGGCGCCTGGTTCGTCGGTCGCACCGGCTACACCGGTGAGGACGGTTTCGAGATTATTGTCCCGAAAGATCAGACGGTTGCGTTGTGGAATGGCCTGGCCGGGGCCGGCGTGCAGCCGTGCGGCCTGGGTGCGCGGGACACGCTGCGCCTGGAGGCGGGCATGAACCTGTACGGCGCCGACATGGACGAGGCGCAGTCGCCGCTGGCATCGGGCCTGGCCTGGACCGTGGCGCTCGAACCCGGAACGCGCGATTTCATCGGCCGCTCTGCGCTTGAAAAGCAGGTGACAGCCGGTAACCTTCCGACATTCGGCGGCCTGGTACTGCAGGGGCGTGGGGTGTTGCGCAGCCACCAGAAGTTGTTCGATGGCGATCGCGAGGTCGGTGAGATCACGTCCGGTGGTTTTTCGCCGACGCTGGAAAGGTCGATCGCGATGGCGCGGATCGAACCCGGCGCCGGGTCGGCGCTCGAAGTCGATATCCGGGGGCGACGACTTCCCGTGGCACGGGTCAAGTTGCCGTTCGCGCGCAACGGCAAGGTGGTCGTCGAACTGGACGGCATCTGAGCGGGCTGGCGCCGGCGAGCATGAAATAAAGAGGGCGGGCCGCGTGTCGCGGTGCTGTCCGGAGAGTCGATTCCGAGGGGAAACACGATGAGCAACGACGTTCCAACTGAGCTGAAGTACACGAAATCACACGAATGGATCCGGGTCGAGGAAGACGGTCTGGCCACGATCGGTATCACCGATCACGCGCAGGAACTGCTCGGCGACCTCGTTTTTGTCGAACTGCCCGAGGTCGGTGCTGAACTGGGTGCTGGCGCCGAGTGCGCCGTCGTCGAGTCGGTCAAGGCGGCATCCGATGTCTACAGCCCGCTCAGCGGCGAGGTCATCGAAGTCAACGAGACGCTGGCCGAGGCGCCGGAGACGATCAACGAGGATGCCTACCAGGCCGGCTGGATCTTCCGCCTGCGCCTCAGCGACCCGGCCGAGCTCGACGCCCTGATGGATGCCGACAGCTACGCCGAGCACGCCGAGTCCGAGGAGCACTGACCGCCAGGTCCCGATATGCCGTTCATACCGCACAGTGAAGAAGACGTCCGTCACATGCTCGGCGCCATCGGCGTTTCGAGCATCGACGACCTGTTCGACGAAATCCCGACCGCGTTGCGCGTACAGTCGCTGCAGCGCGTCCCCGAAGGCATGACCGAAATGGCGGTCGGCGCGCTGATGCGCGACCGTGCCCGCGAGGACGGTGAGCCCGCGTGCTTCATCGGCGCCGGCGCCTACGATCACCACATTCCCGCGGCTGTCTGGCAGATCGCCACGCGCGGTGAATATTACAGTGCGTACACGCCGTACCAGGCCGAGGCCAGCCAGGGCACGTTGCAACTGCTGTACGAATACCAGTCGATGATGACCGCGTTGATGGCGATGGACGTGTCCAATGCTTCGCTGTACGACGGCGCCTCCGGCCTGGCCGAGGCCGTGCTGATGGCCGTCCGGGTCAATCGCAAGTCGAAGTCACGCCGCGTGCTGGTGCCGCGCACGCTGCACCCGGCCTACCGCCGGACGGTCCATACGATCGTCCGCAACCAGCGCATCGAACTGGTCGAGGTGCCTTTCGACGCACACAGCGGCAGGACGGACATGGCCGCGCTGCAGGCGTACGCCGGCGAGGACTTTGCCGCCCTCGTCGTGCCGCAGCCGAATTTCTTCGGCGTGCTGGAAGATTGCGACGCGATGACCGATTTCGCCCTGCAGAACGGCATGCTCGCGATCGCTGTCGTCAACCCGCTGGCGATGGCCGTGCTCAAGCCACCGGGCCAGTGGGGCAGCGGCGAGGGTGCCGACATCGCCTGCGGCGAAGGCCAGTCCCTCGGTGCGCCGCTGTCGTCGGGCGGTCCGTATTTCGGCTTCATGTGCTGCCGGCAGGCGCTGGTGCGACAGCTGCCCGGGCGCATCATCGGGCGCACGGTCGACGTGGAGGGCAAGCCCGGTTACACGCTGACGCTGCAGGCGCGCGAGCAGCACATCCGGCGTTCCAAGGCGACGTCGAACATCTGCACCAACCAGGGCCTGCTGGTGACGGCCGCGACCATTCACATGGCGCTGCTCGGTGGCGAGGGCCTGGCCAACGTTGCCGCGGCCTGCCACGCCAACACGGCTGAACTGGTGGGAGCACTGACGGCGATCGACGGCGTCGAGCCCATGTTCGACGGCCCGGTATTCCACGAAAAGGTACTGCGCCTGGGGGCGCCGACGGCCGACGTGCTGGGTGCGCTGGCGGCGCACGACGTGCTGGGCGGGTTCGACCTCGGCCAGGACTTTCCCGAGCTCGGCAATGCGCTGCTGGTGTGCGCGACCGAGTTGCGTACGACTGCCGAGATCGGCAACTACGCGGACAGGCTGGCACCGATCATGGCGGCGCAGGCGTAACGTCCATGTGCCGCCAAACGGATAACGACTGAATGGTACCCGGGACATAGCGCCCGATTTCACCCGAGACTCAAGGAGAAAACACATGGCCCAGGTAACGCTACACGGTTCGCCGCTCAACACGAACGGAGACCTGCCGGCCGTCGGCAGCATGGCACCAGACTTCCGCCTCGTCGATGGCGAACTGAACGACCTGACCCTCGAGGATTTTGCCGGTAAGAAAAAGCTGATCAGCATCGTGCCCAGCCTCGACACGCCGACCTGCGCGACCTCGACCAAGGTCTTCAACGAGCGCCTCGGCGGCCGTGACGACGTCGTCGTGCTGGTGGTGTCGGCCGATCTGCCGTTTGCGCAGGGGCGTTTCTGCCAGGCCGAGGGCACCGCGGACGTCAAGACGCTGTCGATGATGCGCTCTCGCAACTTCGCCAAGGACTACGGCATGCTGATCGAGGACGGCCCACTGGCCGGTATCACCGCGCGTGCGGCGCTGGTGCTCGACGAGAACAACAAGGTCCTGCATGCAGAGCTCGTCGATGAGATCGGTGACGAGCCCGATTACGACAGCGCGATCGCCGCGCTGGGCTGAACCTGACCGGCCGACCGAACGCGGTCGGCCAAACGCATTGAACTGGCCGAGCCGGAATACGACATGTTGATCCACGAGCAATCCCACCCGGGGCGTCGCGCAACCGCGCAGGCGCCAAAGCAGCGTGCCGCGCTCGACGGCATTCCGGAAAACCTCCGTCGCGCGGCGGCGCCGGCATTGCCGGAGGTCTCCGAGATGCAGGCCGTGCGTCACTACACGCGGCTGTCGCAGAAGAACTTCTCGATCGACACCCAGTTCTACCCGCTCGGTTCCTGCACGATGAAGTACAACCCGCGCGCCTGCAATTCGCTGGCGATGCTGCCAGGCCTGCTCGGGCGTCACCCGTCGGCGCCGGACAGTCACAGCCAGGGTTTTCTCGCCTGCATGTACGAGCTGCAGGAAATGCTCAAGGACGTCACCGGCATGAGCGCCGTGTCCCTGGTGCCGGCCGCCGGCGCCCAGGGGGAGTTCGCCGGCGTCGCCATGATTCGCGCCTATCATGACCAGCGCGGCGACCACGAACGTACCGAGATCATCGTGCCCGATGCGGCGCACGGCACCAACCCGGCCACCGCGGTGATGTGTGGCTACAAGGTACGCGAGATCCCGACGCTGGACGACGGCGACGTCGATGTCGAGGCGCTGAAGGAGACGTTGGGTCCGCAGACGGCCGGCATCATGCTGACCAACCCGTCGACGGTTGGCGTTTTCGAGCGCAGGATCACCGAGATTGCCGGTCTGGTGCACGAGGCCGGTGGCCTGCTGTACTACGACGGCGCCAACCTGAATGCGATCCTCGGCAAGGTGCGGCCGGGTGACATGGGCTTCGATGTCATCCACATGAACCTGCACAAGACCTTCTCCACGCCGCACGGCGGCGGTGGCCCGGGTGCGGGACCGGTCGGCGTCAGTAAACGCCTGGCGCCTTTCCTGCCGGTGCCGATGGTCGCCAGCGGCGACAACGGCTACCGCTGGCTGACCGAGAAGGACTGTCCGCACAGCATCGGCAAGCTGTCGGCCTTTGCCGGCAATGCCGGCGTGCTGCTGCGGGCCTATGTCTACGCCCGCATGCTTGGCCGCGAGGGCATGGTGCGCGTATCCGAGTACTCGACCCTGAACGCGAACTACCTGGCCCGGCGCCTGCAGGATGCCGGCTTCGAGCTGGCCTACCCCAAGCGCCGCGCGACACACGAGTTCATCGTCACGCTGCGCCGTCAGGCGAAGGAGCTCGACGTCTCGGCGATGGACTTCGCCAAGCGCCTGCTCGACTACGGCTACCATGCGCCGACGACCTACTTTCCGCTGCTGGTACCCGAATGCTTCCTGATCGAACCGACCGAGACCGAGGACCTCGACGAACTCGACGGTTTCATCGACGCAATGGTCAAGATCCAGCAAGAGGCCGAGCAGTCGCCCGATATGCTCAAGGGTGCACCACACACGCTGCCGGTGCGTCGTTTGGACGACGTGCGTGCCGCACGCGAACTCGACCTGCGCTGGACGCCGCCGGCCGCCTAGGGCCGGCACCGCCGCCCGTCGAGGCCGACACGACAGCAGGCAGACGATGTCCGAGTACAACGACACCGGTGGTCTGACCCGCATCGTTCGCGCGTTCGGGTATTCGCTGCAGGGATTCCGCGCCTGCTATCGGCACGAGGCGGCTTTCCGCCAGGAAGTGCTCGCGGCCGCAGTCGTGATCCCCCTGGGCCTGTGGCTCGGCGACGGTGG
>JAGRGW010000531.1 GCA_020445315.1 Gammaproteobacteria bacterium | reverse complement strand
TCCGGCAAAGGCGCGTACCATTGATTCGAATACATGCCCGCTCCTACTCGATCGCAATAGAGAAGGCCATCTGTGCTCTCCTGTTTCGGTCGTGTCATCCGCCGGGCCGAAAGACGATGCGAATCCTGTGACCCTCTCTGCAACCGCTCTGCTCTTCTCTGTGTTCGTGGCCAGCACGGCTGTTACGGCGGTCGGCACCCAGCAGGAACAGGGTGACGCGCTCCTGCGTCAAATACTGACCACTGCGTGCAGGGCAGGTGCCGATAACCCTGGAGTCGTATTCAAAGAAATCAGCGCCGTGGCATCCGAAACCGGGTTGACGTTGGAGGGGCCCGGCAAGGGTTGGAGTCGTCGACTGCAGCTGCTTGAAAACGGCGAAGTCACCGTAGTTGTACGAAGCGTCGGTGGAGGGGTGCGTCAAGTTACCGTGATCCACAGTCTCGTCATCGATGGATCAACCCGACCGCGCACCTTCATCGCTGCAGGGCAGGACTGTCATTTCCAAACGGCCCGCCGGCTCAGCTACGACGCTGCCGGCATGGCAATGCGAGTGGATGTGCTCGACTCCGAACTGCTTGAAACCGGTGAGTCTGAACTGCTGAATCCTCTGGTACCCGATGGCGCGGACCCGGGCGGTATAGCCGTCGCCATGTTGGATGCCGGTGTCGACTACCGGTTGCCGGAGATATCCACCCGACTTGCACGCGACGGGGATGGCAACGCGTTGGGTTTCGATTTCTGGGACCTCGACACGCGACCGTTCGACGCCAACCCTGCCCGCTCCCCGTTCTTTGCCCAACGCCATGGCACCCGCACTGCAAGCCTTCTGTTGCGGGAGGCGCCGGTGGCGCGACTGATTCCTTACCGGTACCCACGTCCTGAGATGTCGCGCATGACGCGCGTCATCGAGCACGCGCGCGAACACGGTGTGCGCATCTTCAATATCTCCCTGGGCAGCAACAGACGCGAAGACTGGCAGGATTTCGAATCGGCAGCGCGCGCGACGCCGGA
>JAGRGW010000530.1 GCA_020445315.1 Gammaproteobacteria bacterium | reverse complement strand
TCGGCAAGAAGTTCAGCGACGAAGAAAACGCCCAGATCGTCGCGTTCCTGAAATCGCTGACGGGTGACCAGCCGAGCTTCGCACTTCCGATCCTGCCACCGTCGTCCGAAAAGACGCCGCTGCCAGACCCCTGGGCGAAGTGATCTCCGCGACGCGATGAGTAACAGGGCCGCTACACAGCGGCCCTTTTCTTCGGCGCGGAACCTACTCCGCCGCCCGCGATGCGACAGCGCCGGGCAACTCGCTGGCGTAGTACTCGGCCAGAGCCAGCAGGTCATCCATCGACAGTTTCTGCAACCGCGTCTGCATCATGGAGTCGCGGGAATCGCCAGAGGCGTCGTCCCGGTAGTCGATCATCTGGTAGTACAGGTAGCCCTTGGCCTGCCCCGCCAGGGGCGGCGTCTCCCTGTCCTGGAAGCGCCCGTTGTCCTCGTGGCACTTCTCGCAGTATTCCTCATGCAATGCCTGTCCGCGTGCTGCCAACACCGGGTCCACATCACCTGTCCTGCCCGTCCACGGTTGGCTGCCGAAATACAGGGCCATACGCTGCAACTTGCTCGTCTTGTAGCCCTTGGCGATCCGATCCATGATCGTCGCGTTGCGCTGCCCCTTCTTGAAGGCCCGCATGGTGGTGTAGAAGTACTGGAAATTCAGGCCCGAGATCGACGGCACGTGTTCGGCCTGGCTGATGCCGTTCGGGCCATGGCAGCCGAAACAGGCCTGGTACAGGGTATCCGCGCGCAGCGGCAGCGATGCAAGGCAAAAGATACCGCCGCAAAGTACCGCTATCGCGTCAAGACGGCGGGGCCTCCCTAACCAGCACGATCCCGAATGCACCATCCCGATCCCGTCACACCAAAGCCGCGAACCTTAACGCCTCCACCATCGTAACGCCATGCCCGTCGTGGGCAAGCGGTTCCGAGCAGTCCGACTTGACGCACCGGGGCAACAGCGCGTGCGTTCAGGTTCGTTTCAGGCAATGGCCATAGGCTTTGAATGACTGCACCGTAGCCATTCGAGGAGCCTTGCCACGGCATGTTGAATACATCACGAACCACCCTGGTCTGGGACCTGTTCGTCCGGACCTTCCACTGGTCGCTGGTTACCGCGTTCGCGGTCGGCTGGGCGACCGCCGAGTCCCTGCCCGCGCTACATCGCCAGATCGGCTACTTCATCGCGGTCCTGATCGCGCTGCGCCTGTTGTGGGGGCTGATCGGTACGCGCGAGGCCCG
>JAGRGW010000108.1 GCA_020445315.1 Gammaproteobacteria bacterium | reverse complement strand
TGTACCTGGAGGGTTCCGACCAGCACCGTGGCTGGTTCCAGTCGTCGCTGCTGACCTCGGTCGCGATGTCCGGTAAGGCCCCGTACAAGGGCGTGCTGACGCATGGCTTCACCGTCGATGCCGACGGCAAGAAGATGTCGAAGTCGCTCGGCAACGTGGTCTCGCCGCAGGCGGTCATGAAGACGCTCGGCGCCGATATCATCCGCCTTTGGGTCGCGGCGACCGACTACCGTGGCGAGATGTCGGTGTCCGACGAGATCCTCAAGCGGACCGCCGACGCCTACCGCCGCATCCGCAACACGGCGCGCTTCCTGCTGGCGAACCTGCAGGGTTTCGACCCGGCGACCGACCAGGTCCCGGCGGCTGACATGATCGCGCTCGACCAGTGGGCGGTCGGTCGCGCCCATGCGCTGCAGCGGGAGGTCACGCGCGCCTACGACGATTACAACTTCCACCTGATCTACCAGAAGCTGCTGAACTTCTGCGTATCGGACCTGGGAGGCTTCTACCTCGACGTGATCAAGGATCGCCAGTACACGACCCGGGCCGACAGCCTGCCGCGGCGTTCGTGCCAGACCGCGATGTACCACATCGTCGAGGCGATGGTGCGCTGGATGGCGCCGGTGCTGAGTTTCACCGCCGACGAGATCTGGGGCTTCATGCCCGGCGACCGCAACGACTCGGTGTTCACCCAGACCTGGTACGAGGGTCTGAGCCCTGCCCCGAGCGAGGGTCTTGACGACGCGGCCTGGCGCCAACTGCTGGCGGTCAAGGCGGCGGTGTCGAAGCCACTCGAGGGGATGCGCAAGGAGGGCGTTATCGGCTCGTCGCTCGATGCCGAGGTCACGCTGTATGCCGACGAGGCCGTGTTCGCCAACGCGTCCCGACTCGGTGACGAACTGCGGTTCCTGCTGATCACGTCCTACGCGACCGTGCTCCCCCTGGCCGATGCGCCGGACAACGCCGTGGCAACCGAGTTCGACGGGCTGAAGGTGGTTGCCGTTGCCAGCGCCCATGCCAAGTGCCCGCGTTGCTGGCACCATCGCGAGGACGTCGGCGCCGATGCGGACCATCCGGCGTTGTGTGGCCGCTGCGTCGAGAATGTTGCCGGTGACGGCGAGGTGCGCAGATTCGCCTGACTGGGTAGGCCAACCGTTCAGGTTCGTCATTCCCGCGGAAGCGGGAATCCGGTCGGGTTGGCGACAAACTGCGGCAAGATCCCGGATCTCCGCTGCGCTGCGTCCGGGATGACGTTACGTAAAGCCTGTGGTTCCCCGGCAAACGGGAATCCACATGCCGTCTCAGCGCTCGGTATGACAATTGATCAGCGTCATCGCGAAGCGTCCAGGCACTACACGGGGAATGCAAAATGGAAATCCTCCATCACGGCGCCGTTGGCGGTGTCACCGGTTCCTGCCATGAACTGCGTGTCGGTGATCGCGATGCCATCCTGATCGACTGCGGGCTGTTCCAGGGTGCGGAGACGTCGGGCAAGGGCGCCAACGCCGATGCGCTGGCGATCGAGTTCCCCGTCGATCACGTCCGTGCGCTGGTCGTGACCCATGTCCACATCGATCACGTCGGCCGTATCCCATACCTGCTCGCCGCCGGTTTCGGTGGCCCGATCTATTGCACGCCACCGTCGGCGCGCCTGCTGCCGGTCGTGCTCGAGGACGCGCTGAAGATCGGTGTGACCCGCAACAAGGCGCTGATCCGGCGGGTCATGGCCGCGCTCGAGCGGATGATCCGACCAGTGCCTTTCGGCCAATGGCAGGCCATCGACGTCGAGAGTGAGGAACCGCTGTCGATCTGTTTTCGGCGCGCCGGGCATATTCTCGGTTCGGCCTGGGTCGATTGCCGCTGCGGCACCGAGGGAAACGATCAGCACGTGATCTTCTCCGGCGACCTCGGCAACCGCGAGACCCCGTTGCTGCGCGATCCGGACCAGCCCGAGGGCTGCGACGTGCTGGTCATGGAGAGTACCTACGGCGACCGCAACCACGAGAATCGCGAGCAGCGCCAACAGGCCCTGGAAGCGGTGCTGCGTGAGGCGCTGCAGGACCGCGGCACTGTGCTGATCCCGGCGTTCAGCATCGGCCGCACGCAGGAACTGCTGTACGAACTCGAGGACATCCTGCATCGCAACCAGGGTGGCGAGGCGGCCAGCGGGCTCGCCTGGGACGATGTGGAGATCGTGCTCGACTCGCCGATGGCCGCAACCTTCACCAAGCTCTACCGCGAGCTCCGGCCCTACTGGGACGAGGAGGCCGGTGCGCGCATCGACGCCGGTCGTCATCCGCTGGACTTCGACCAGCTGACGACGATCAACAGCCATGACGACCATCTGCGCCTGGTCGACTACCTCGACCAGAGCGAGCGCCCAGTCGTCGTGCTGGCGGCCAGCGGCATGTGCGCCGGCGGGCGCATCGTCAACTACCTGAAGGCGATGCTCGGCAATCCGAAACACGACATCCTGTTCGTCGGCTACCAGGCGCGCGGAACACCCGGGCGCGTGATCCAGCAGTACGGCCCGCAGGGTGGCTACGTCGACTTCGGCGACGAACGTTTCGACATCCGTGCCCGGGTCCACACGATCTCCGGCTACTCGGCGCATGCCGACCAGGATGGCCTGGTCGCGTTCGCGACCGGGATGCAGCGGCCGCCTCGCGAGATCCGGCTTGTCCACGGCGACCCGGAGACCAGCGAGGTGCTCGCGGGGATCCTGCGCGACGCCGTCCCCAATACCCATGTGGCGCAACCCGAAGGTGACTGAGTCGCTGTTGCAATAGCCTTATAAAGTTTATTGGTTCTCTGCCGATGTAGCGCACTGGTAGAAAACAAAAAACTTTCCGTGCCGCATCGGAAGGCAGGCACCCACTACGCGTGGACGCAAGAAATCACGTGGGATGAATCTGCATGACGATCAAGACCAAGATGTCGGCCACCGCGGCCGTGGTGACGCTGCTGCTGGCGTTCTTCGGTGCCTTTCTCATGACCGAGCTGAATGCCTACGGTCGGTTGGCGGAAAGCCGCTATCTTGCCGCGGAGATTGGCACGCACGTGTTCGAGTTGCGCAACCACGAAATGAATTTCCTTGCCCGACGCGAAAATGCCTATGTCGATCGTTTCAATGCCACGCACGCCGAAGTCATCGCACATCTCGACGAACTGGAGGGCCTCCTCGAGCAGGCTTCGATTTCGACAGCGGTAGTCGCGCAAGTTCGCGACGAGACGGAGGCCTACCGCCGCAGCTTCGGGCGCGTGGTCGAACTGCAGCGCAAGATCGGCCTGCATCCGAAGGATGCGCTATACGGCGGCCTGCGTTCAGCCGTACACGACGCCGAGAAGGTCTTCAGCGAGAAGGGCGACTACGAGCTCAGCACCCACATGCTGATGCTGCGTCGTGCCGAAAAGGATTTCATGCTGCGACGTAACGCCAAGTATGTCGACAAGTTCAGCGCGTCCTTCGACACCATGCAGGCCGCCCTACAGGTGCGCAGCACCGCCGACACCGGGTTCGAGCGAGCCATCGCGTCGATGGATACCTACAAGACGCGTTTCCTGGCCCTGGTCGAGGCCGAACGCGAGATGGGCCTGGGGCGCGACAACGGCGCAATGGGCGCTCTGAACCGCGCTGTCACGACGATCGAGAGCGTGCTGGAGAAGTTCGAAACCGGGTTGGGACAACGGGTTGAAGCCGAGGCTTCGCTGATCGACCGCTTGCTCATCGGCTCCGTCGGCATTGTCGTGCTCGTGGTGGCGGGCTGGCTGTCGTGGCTGGGTTGGAACGTCTCCCACCGCGCGTCGCACATTGCCCACAGCATGCGCGAGATTGCCCAGGGTGACGGCGACCTGACCCGGCGCATGGACGAATCGGGCCGCGACGAGTTCGCCGACCTCGCCAGGGCGTTCAACCAGTTCGCTGCCAAGATCCACGACATGCTCAAGCACATCGCGGGCCTGGCGACGGTGCTCAGCGAGACGACGAGCAAGGTCTCCGGCGCCGCAAGTTCCACCGATGACAGCATGCGGAAACTGCGCGGCAACACTCAGACCGTGGTCGTGGCCACCGAGGAAATGTCGGCGACCGCGCGTGACGTGGCCTCGAGTGCCAGCCAGGTCGCGGAATCGTCGCAGGAGGCCGACGCCGTTGCGATACAGGGACGGCAGACAGTCGAACAGAACATCCGTTCCATCAGCACGTTTGCCAGCGAGTTCGGCGAAGCTGCATCGACGATCACCGGCCTGCGCGCCGAGACCGAGAATATCGGCGGCATCCTCGACGTGATTCGCGGGATCGCCGAACAGACCAACCTGCTGGCGTTGAATGCCGCGATAGAGGCAGCACGCGCTGGAGAGCAGGGACGCGGTTTCGCTGTCGTCGCCGACGAGGTGCGTACGCTGGCACACCGCTCGCAGCAGTCGACCAACGAGATTCAGGACCTAATTTCGCGCTTGCAGGAACAGGCCGAGTCGGCGGTTGGCAAGATCCAGCACGGCCAGTCGCGGATCACCGACACCGTCGCGCAGGCCAGCGAGGCCGGTCACGCACTGGCGAGGATCACGGATGCGATCGGTACGATCAACGGCATGACGACGCAGATTGCGACCGCGGCCGAGGAGCAGTCCGCCGTGGTCGCGGATATCTCGCG
>JAGRGW010000529.1 GCA_020445315.1 Gammaproteobacteria bacterium | reverse complement strand
CGCGTCATAGCTTTGTGCGTGGTCGACCGTCCCGACAAGATAACTCGAGACATTGTCGATCGGTGGCGTGTCGTCTCCCGAGACAGTGGGTTGCTGTTCGGTCAGTGCGGTCGCGGGGTCGAACACGGTCACGGTGTAAGAAAAATCCCGCGACACGCCACCGACCACCACGTTGCTCACGGTGACGTTGTACGTGGTATCCGACGACGGTACAGGCCAGCTTGCACCACTTGAATTGGCATCCAGGCCCATCGGGCGCCAGACAATGCTTGCTCGTGGACCGCTACTTCCGGTGATGCTGTCAACGGGACTGGATACGACACCACCGTTTTGCGTCATGGAGACGCTGGCGCCGTTGAGATTGGCGTTGGGATACGTAAACGACCAGCGCACCGGCACGATGGGGTAGGGGTTGAAGCCCTTGGTCGGCCAGGCGATGAACTCGTCCCGCACCGGAGGAATGCTGTTCGAGTACTCGTCGGTCACCACCCAGACCGCGTTGGCTTCCGGCTGCGTTCCGCTTGCGTAGGCAACGTCACCCGTTCCCATCGTTTCGGTCTGCGGCAGCAACAGCCAGCGTCGGTGGCCGACCTCGGTGTTGTTCGAGCCATTGTCGCGCATCTGCCCGGACACGGCCTCCCAGCCGTTCCGTCCGAGTGACAGGTTCGACTTGCCGGCCGCTTCGTAACCGTCGGCGGTGAAGCAGGACCACGACCCGGGGGGGAAATGACTGAGCGCATTGTTCTGGCTCATCATCAGCGCCGCCTGCTGCGCCTTCGCATTCAACGCGGGATCGAAGGTGATCGCGGCGGGGACGCCAGCCATCGCGCGGTAATAATTGATGCGTGCCAGCACCGCGTTCTTGAACTCGCTGCCGGTATCGCCGGCGTTACAGGTGCCGTGGTCACCGGTCCATTCGATCGGCGTGTCCGGCGACGCCGAGTACACGCTGTTGTAGAAGGCCCGCACCAGTTGCCGGTCCGTGGCATCGATGCTCCAGCCGCCGGTGTTGTCGGCCGGTACCTGCTGCAGTTCCGGCAGTGTTGCGGCGGGGCTCGCCTTGGGCGGCACCGCCGGGTCCGGGAGTGCCTTGCCGAGGCGAAGGAGATCGCTGCCGACGGGCGTCGGTATGCCGGTGTCGGTCGAGGCGGCGCCGGCCAGGGCGCAGAGTACGATGGACAAGAGTACCCGTGTGGAGAAACCTGTCTCACGCATGATGAATGTCCCGCTTGCTTTCCCAGTCGA
>JAGRGW010000528.1 GCA_020445315.1 Gammaproteobacteria bacterium | reverse complement strand
GCCGGCTGTTCTGGACAGAAGGGGGTCCCTACGGCGCGATCGAGGGATTTGGTGAAATCCGCTCGCGTGCGCTGGTCGGCGGGACACCGGCGGTCGTGGCCGTCGGCATGGTCAGCTTGTCTGTCTTCACCGCCGACAGCCGCTTTGCCTATATCGCCGACAGCTGGACGCTGAAACGGGTGTCATTGACCCATCTGGGCCGTGCCGAGTACCTGGCCAGCGCAGACTTTTACGTCAGGGATCTCGCCACGGACGGCGACCACGTCTACTGGATAGAAAGCGGACCGTTCGTCCCGGTGCGCCGGGTACCGGTCGACGGTGGCAACGTGGAGACGCTGGCGTTGGGCAACGGCCCGGCAACCCACGCGGCGCTGGACGACAGCAACGTCTACTGGATCGATCACTACGACGCGATCCGGTCGGTACCCAAGGCCGGCGGCGACACGCTTGGCCTGGTCACCCCCGGCAGCCTGGTGGAAGACCTGGTCACCGACGGAGCGCATGTCTACTTCACGCGCGTGGCCGAGCCGTACCTTTACGCCGTACCGGTCGCCGGCGGCCAGGTCGCCACCATCGCGAACACCCTGAGCCGCGAACCGTGGTACGTCCCGGCAATCGACGGCGAGGACGTGCTGTGGATCGAGAGGACGCGTATCGGGCGCGTGGCCAAGACCGGCGGCGCGACCCAGATCCTGGAATCCGGGCTGACCGGCCTCGATACGGCGCGCAACGACCTCGTGGCAGGTGACGGCATGATGGCCTGGTCGGAGATCCCGAGCGGCAGCATCACGGTGCGCATTCTGCGCGCCGATGCCGACCATGACGGCATCGCCTTCCTCAACGACAACTGCCCTGGCACAGCGAACGCGGACCAGCTGGACACCGATCTGGACACACACGGCAACGCCTGTGACCTCGATGACGACAACGATGGCTACCGCGACAGCGAAGACGCCTTTCCGACCGACCGCGACGAATGGGTCGACAGCGACGGCGACGGGCAAGGCGACAACGCCGACCTCGACGACGATGGCGACGGACTGCCTGACACTTATGAACTGGCGACACCCGGGCTCGATCCGGGCGACCCGGACGATGCACTGACAGACCTCGACCATGACGGGGTGAACAACATCGACGAGTTCCTGCAGGGGCGGAACCCGCTGGTCAACGAGGGCGCCGTCATGGCGCCGATGTTCATCCTGTTGCGGTAGCCCTCACCCGGGCCCGGCGAGGACGGGCAGGTACGACCTGGCCTGCTCGGCAACCGGCGCATCGCCGCAGAGGGGACGAGACCGGGCCACCCTCGCGTCGGTCGAACCCACGTCTCCCGCTGCAGTCAGCACGTCCCGGTCGTTCAGGGTCAAACCGGCTTGTAGATCTCGGCGCCCTGGTCGCGGAACTGTTCGGCCTTTTCCTTCATGCCCTCCTCGACCGCCACGTCGATGTCCTTGAACTTGTGGCTGGCGGCGTAGTCGCGCACATCCTGCGTAATCTTCATCGAGCAGAAGTGCGGTCCGCACATCGAGCAGAAGTGGGCGACCTTGGCCGA
>JAGRGW010000107.1 GCA_020445315.1 Gammaproteobacteria bacterium | reverse complement strand
CCGGTGCGCGCGTTCAAGGGCGTCGGCGGCGACCCTGTCTTCGTCGACAGCGCGGCCGGGCCGTACCTGTTCGATCCCGACGGCAAGCGCTATATCGACTACGTCGGCTCGTGGGGACCGATGATCCTTGGTCACGCCCATCCCGAGGTGATCGAGGCCGTTTCCGAGGTCATCCACAAGGGCCTGTCGTTCGGCGCCCCGACCGAGATTGAGACACGCATGGCCGACCGCGTCTGCGAACTGATGCCGTCGATCGAGATGGTGCGCATGGTCTCGTCCGGCACCGAGGCCACCATGTCGGCCATCCGCCTGGCACGTGGCTTCACCGGCCGCGACAAGATCGTCAAGTTCGAGGGCTGCTACCACGGCCATTCGGATTCGCTGCTGGTCAAGGCCGGCTCGGGCGCACTGACGCTCGGCGAGCCGTCATCCCCCGGCGTGCCGGCCGCGCTGGCCGAGCACACGATCACGCTGTCCTACAACGACCTCGACCAGGTCCGCCAGGCATTTGCCGACAGCGGCGACCAGATCGCCTGCATCATCGTCGAGCCGGTGGCCGGCAACATGAACTGCATCCTGCCGCAGGCCGGTTTCCTGCAGGGGTTGCGGGAGGTCTGTGACCAGTACGGCAGCGTGCTGATCTTCGACGAGGTCATGACCGGGTTCCGGGTGGCGCTCGGCGGCGTGCAGGCCGTTTACAACGTCAGGCCCGACCTGACCACGCTGGGCAAGGTCATCGGTGGCGGCATGCCGGTCGGTGCATTCGGCGGCCGACGCGACATCATGGGACACATCGCCCCCCTCGGTCCCGTCTACCAGGCCGGCACGCTGTCCGGCAACCCGGTGGCGATGACCGCCGGCCTGAAGACGCTGGAGCTGATCTCGATGCCCGGTTTCTTCGACGCACTGGGCGCCAAGACCGAGAAGCTGTTGAGCGGCCTGCTCGGCGCGGCCGAAAAGGCCGGTATCCCGGTCACCGAGAACCACCTCGGCGGGATGTTCGGGCTGTTCTTCACCGAGGCGGCGAAGGTGACCGACTTTGCCGGCAGCACGGCCTGCAACCAGGAACGCTTCCGCGCGTTTTTTCACGCGATGCTGGAGCACGGCGTCTACCTTGCACCGTCGGCGTTCGAAGCCGGCTTCGTCTCCGCCGCGCACAGCGACGACGATATCGCCGCGACCATCGCCGCGGCAGAGACCGTGTTCGCGAGCCTCGACTGATTGACTGAGTGGTTCACCGAACTGCTGGGGTGGATCGAAGGCAATCCGTCCTACGCAGGCTGGGTCGTATTCTCGGTCGCACTGGCCGAGTCACTGGCCATTGTCGGCGTGCTCGTACCGGGGGTCATCATCCTGTTCGGCGCCGGCACGCTGATCGGCGCCGGCATCCTCGACTTCTGGTCGATGTGCGCCTGGGCAGTCGCCGGCGCCATCATCGGTGATGGCCTGAGTTTCTGGCTGGGTCACCATTTCGAGTACCTGACCGAGCGCTGGCGCTGGTTCCGACTGCACCCGGACCACCTCCAGCGCGGCGTCGACTTCTTCCGCAAGTACGGCGACCTGAGCATCGCCCTGGGCCGCTTTTTCGGCCCCATTCGCGCCATCGTGCCGCTGGTCGCCGGCCTGATGCGCATGTCGCCCAGGCGCTTTTACACCGCCAACGTGCTGTCCGCACTGGTGTGGGCGCCGGCCTACCTGTTACCGGGCATGCTGTTGGGCAACCTGGGTGGCGACTCCGCGAACTGGGAGCAACTGCTGTTTCCGGCCGGGGGCATCGCGCTGATCGTCGTTGCCTGGTGGCTGTTCCACCGCTACGAGCAGCGCCGCGTCAGGTCCGGCCAGGACTGATCAACCCCGCAATCCCGTCGAGTTGCTGCCGCGCATCGGAAAGCTCGAACAGGCGCTGCTTGTCGGCGACCGGCAACGGGAGCAGCTCGACCAGGCGATGGGCGACGTGGTCGGCACTGGGCTGATCCAGCAGCAGCCGGTCGAACGGCTCACCGAGCTTGCGCAGCAACTCGTCGAGCAGGTCAGCCATCCAGCGCCTGTCTTCGGGCAGGGGCTGCTCCGCCACGGACGGCAATGGATACACGCGACCGCGGACCAGCTTGTCTTTCTCGACCTCGATTGCGTCGACGCTGACTCTCGCCTCACCCTCGCACAGCAACCCGAGCAGGCCATCGTCCAACTGCTCCCAGTCGACGATACGGGCGAGGCAGCCCGTCGTCGCCGTCGTCGCCACGCCACCCGCCTCGGGGCCGTCGACGATCGCGACGACCGCGAACGGCAACTGTTCACGCAGGCACTCGCTGACCATGCGCTGGTAACGGGGTTCGAAAATGCGCAATGGCAGCAGGCCGCCGGGGAAAAGGACCAGGTTCAACGGGAACAGCGCCAGCCTGTCGCCGGGCTGCACGGCGGTGCGCTCAGTCACCCCAGCGCTGCCCCAGCTGGTGCGGCACATCGAGGTGGTCGAGCACGCGGGCCACCATGAAATCGACCAGCTCGGACACCTTGGACGGTTTGAAATAGAAACCAGGATTGGCCGGCATGATGACCGCACCGGCACGCGCGAGTCGCAGCATGTTTTCGAGATGAATCGCCGAGAACGGCGTCTCGCGAACGACCAGGATCAACTTGCGCTGTTCCTTCAGCGCGACGTCGGCCGCGCGGTCGATCAGGTCCTCGCAGATCCCGTTGGCGACCGACGCCAGCGTGCCCGTCGTACAGGGGCAGATCACCAGCGCCTGCGGCGGGTTCGAGCCACTGGCCACCGGCGCCGTCCACTGCTGGCGCCCGAACACCCGCAACTGCCCGGGCTGGGCATCGTAGTGATCCGCCAGGAACGCCTGCATCTCGGCCGTCCGCCCCGGCAGTTCGAGATCGGTCTCCATCGAGATCACGACCTGCGCGGCCTGCGAGACCATCAACTGGACCTCGCGCCCGGCCCCTACCAGGCATTCCACCAGGCGCAGGCCGTACTGGATACCGGATGCGCCGGTCCAGGCAACGGCGATGGGTTGGTTGGTGTTCGACATAGCCACGATTTAAGCATGCAACCGAGCAGATTGTTCTGTTTGGTTTGTTGGGGGATATGGTTGGGGTGAGCAGATTGCGTTTTGAAGGCGCGCAGTATCGCGCATCCGTTGTGGAAAGCGCTGGGCTCAGCGCGCCAGCCCCGATGTTGGCACCCAGGGTCCCGTTGACGCAGCCGAGCATCGCAGGAGCAGACCGAATAGCGCGAGGACTGTCTGAGGCCCTCGGTTACGAGGGCCGAGTTCCGCAGCGCCGGTCTGATCCGAGAAGCGCAGGGAACCCCGCGTCGCAGACGCGGGGCTGAGTCGTCGGGTGCCCTTTCTTTTGAGTACTTTGCTTTGGGCAAGCAAAGAAAAGTACTGTGGGCGCGCTACACCGAGCGCTTTCAAAACGGGTGCGGGCCGCCGCCCGCTTTCCAAACCGAGTGCGCGTCGTCGACGCCACAAAACACGATCTATCCCTCAACGAAAAGCACTAACCAGCCAAACCATCCAGCAAGCGCTGATGAATCCCCTCGAACCCGCCATTGCTCATCACCAACACCTGGTCACCGGCGGACGCCTCGGCACAGACCTCGTCGACGATCGCCTGCGTCCGGTCGACGACCCGTAGCCGCCGACCGAGCCCTTTCAGCACGCTCGCGGCATCCCACCCCAGCCCATCGGGTTCGAACACCCAGACCCGGTCTGCCGCGGACAGGGACCCGGCCAGGGCATCGGCATGCACGCCCATACGCATCGTGTTGGAACGCGGTTCGAGCACGGCCAGGATGCGCTGTTCACCAACCTGTTTACGCAGGCCGTCGAGCGTCGTTGCTATCGCGGTCGGATGGTGGGCAAAGTCGTCGTAGACGCGTACACCGCGCACCTCGCCACGCAGTTCCATTCGCCGCTTGACGTTGCGATAGCTGTGCAGCGCCTCGATACCGACGGCGGGCGGCACGCCGGCATGGCGCGCCGCGGCCAGGGCGGCCAGCGCATTGCTGACGTTGTGTCGCCCGGTCAGGCCCCACTCGACCCGGCCGACCGGCTCGCCTTCGCAAACGACGTCGAAAGCGGAACCGTCCGGCTCCGCCTGTCGCACGTGCCAACTTGCCTCGAACGACGGCTCGAAGTGCTCGACCGGCGTCCATACGCCCATGTCCAGTACATCGTGCAGGTTGCCGTCGTTCAACGGCGAGATAATCAGGCCGTTGCCCGGCACCGTGCGCACCAGGTGATGGAACTGGCGCTGAATCGCCTCCAGGTCCTCGAAGATGTCGGCATGGTCGAACTCGAGGTTGTTCATGATCAGCGTACGCGGGCGGTAATGAACGAACTTGGAGCGCTTGTCGAAAAATGCCGTGTCGTACTCGTCCGCCTCGACGACGAAAAAAGGCGATTCGCCAGCGCGCGCGGACAGGCCGAAGTTCTCCGGCACGCCACCGATCAGGAACCCGGGGTTCAGCCCGGCATGCTCGAGTATCCACGCCAGCATGCTGCTCGTCGTCGTCTTGCCGTGCGTGCCGGCGACCGCCAGCACCCAGCGATCCTGCAGCACGTGCTCGGCCAGCCACGCCGGACCCGAGGTATATCGCAGCCCGCGCTCGAGCATGTACTCGACCGCCGGGTTGCCACGCGACATCGCGTTACCCACGACGACCTGGTCGGGTGCCGGGTCGAGGTGCGATGGCTCGTAACCCTCCATCAGTTCGATCCCGGCGGCCTCGAGTTGCGTGCTCATCGGCGGGTAGACATTGGCATCGGACCCCGACACGCGGTGCCCGAGGGCGCGCGCAATCAGCGCGATACCGCCCATGAAGGTGCCGCAGATCCCCAGGATATGAATGTGCATTTCGTTTGCTGTCCTATGCGTTCGCGACCACGGGAAAGACCTGGATGATCAGGTTGAAGGCCATCATCGTGTAGGCCAGCACGATGACGACACCGGCCATCAGCGGGATATCGAGCGCGTGACGCAAAACATGCCCCAACGCGATATGCAACCAGATCGCCAGCACCAGGTCGGCGAATACGGCCAGCTCGGGTACGTTGAGGCTGTCCGACAACGCACCGATGACGAGCATCGCCACGCCGGCCAGCAGCCCAACCCCGAGGAACGCCGTCGTCGTCTGCTGCCAGCGTTCGGCATTACCCTTGAACTGCAGCAGCACGAAAAGCATGACCATGGTCAACAGCAGGTCGAGCACGTTGGCGCCACCCGCCTCGCGGATGCCACCGAAAATCTCGCGCCCGTTCAGTGCGCCGATCACGATGCCGCCGAGTGCGAACAGCACCAGCAGCGCCGGTGATGCCGGCAGATCCTGCGGCGCACGTCGCAACAGCGCGAGTTCGAAGAAAAACCTGATCAGCGCCTGCATGACTTACCAGCCGAAGACTGAATCGAGAGCCACAATCTTAGCGCGCCAGCCGGGTGAATCGGCAACCATGCGGATAGCGTCGTCACCGCGCCACGGACACGCACGGTCGCCCCCTGTCGTCGATGCTATCCTTGTCGGCCAAAACGGAAGGACAAGATGCAAGAACTATTCGTCGACACCCCCGCCGCGCTCGCCGACCTCTGCGATACCCTGTCGGGCAGCGAGTGGCTGGCGCTGGATACCGAGTTCATCCGCGAGAAAACCTATTACCCCAAGCTGTGCCTGCTGCAGGTATGCAACGGCGATGTTGCTGCCTGCGTCGACCCGCTCGCGCTCGAAGACCTGACACCGCTGCTGGACATCATCTACGACGGCAGCATGTTGAAGGTGTTGCACGCGGCGCGCCAGGACCTCGAAATCTTTCTGCACGACTACAAGCGCCTGCCGATGCCGGTGTTCGACACCCAGCCCGCCGCGGCGCTGCTGGGACACGGCGACCAGATCGGCTATGCCAACCTGGTCAAGCAGATGCTGGATGTCGACCTGCCGAAGGACCAGTCACGCACGGACTGGTCGCGACGCCCGCTCGACGACCAGCAACAACGCTACGCGCTCGATGACGTCATCTACCTGGGCCAGCTCTACCTGCACATGCGCGGCCACCTGTTCGACCGCGAGCGCCTGCAGTGGCTGGCGGCCGATTTCGCAACCCTCGCCGACCCGCAGACCTATTACCCGAAACCGGACGACATGTGGCAGCGCACGAAAGGTCGGCAGGCACTGCGCGGCCGCCAGCTGGCCGTACTGCAGCGCCTGGCATCGTGGCGCGAGACCCGCGCACGGGAACGCGACCTGCCGCGCAAGTGGATCCTGAAGGACGATATCCTGATCGAACTGTGTCGCCGCATGCCGCGCGATGCCACCGGCCTGTCGAAGATCCGCGGCCTCGAACCCGGGCAGATTCGCCGCGAAGGCGACAACCTGATCCGCATGATCAACGAAGCGGCGTCGAGCCCGCGTGAAGACTGGCCGACCGACAAGTCACGCCCCAAGCCGTTGCTGCCCCAGCAGGAGGCGCTCGTCGACCTGTTGAACGCGGCCCTGCGCCTGATCGCCGACCAGCACCAGCTGTCTCCGATGGCAATCGCCTCGCGCAAGGAAATCGAGAAACTGGTACGTGGCGACAGCGACTCGGTGCTCGACGACGGCTGGCGCCGCTCGCTGGCAGGGGACACGCTTCGCGCCATCATCGCCGGCGACTACACGCTGACGATCCGTGACGGCCTGCCGCAACTGGCGGGCGCTAACCAATCACCCGGTTGATACGCAGCACGAACGGCACGTTCTTCAGTCGCCGCAGGATACTGGCCAGGTGCTTGCGATTGCGCACCGAAACGACGAATCGCAGGCTGGTGCTGAGTCCGTCGCGCTCCTCGCTGCGGACATCCTCGATGTTGGAGCCCTCTTCGGCGATCAGCGAGGCGATGGTCGCCAACATGCCACGCTGGTTGCCTGCATCGACCCGGATCGCGGTCGAGAACTCGCCGGCAACGTCCTCCGCCCACTGCACGTCGAGCCAGCTCTGGCCCTGGCGACGGAAATCGCCGAGGTTGGGGCAGTCGTGATGATGCACGACGAGGCCACGACCGGGGCTGAAGATCGCGACGACCGGGTCGCCGGGAATCGGCCCGCAGCACTTGGCGAAGCTGACGACCATGCCCTCGGTGCCCTTGATCGTCAACGCGCCGGCGGACTCGCCCTCGTGGCCGCGCTCTTCGTCGGTCGAGACCAGCATGCGCGCCACCAGCTTGGCCATGCGGTTGCCCAGGCCGATCTGTTCGAGCAGACGGTCGAATTCGGTCAGGCCGACGTGATGCAGCAGCGCGCTGCGCTCGTCTTCGGTCACAGAATCGAGCCGACGATCGAGCGATTCGAGCTCACGCTCAAGCAGGCGCCGTCCCAGTTCGACGGCTTCCTCGTGTTCGAGGCGCTTCAGGTACGAGCGGATCGTGGCGCGTGCCTTGCCGGTGACGACGAAGTCGAGCCAGGCCGGGTTCGGCCGGTTGTCGGGCTTGGTGATGATCTCGACAGTCTGGCCGTTGCGCAGCTGCGAGCGCAGCGGGGCCAGCCGGCGCTCGACGCGCGCCGCCACGCACTGGTTGCCGACATCGGAATGGATCGCGTAGGCAAAATCGATAACGGTCGCCCCCTTGGGCAGCACGAAGATCTGCCCGCGCGGCGTGAAGACGTAGACCTCGTCCGGAAACAGGTCGACCTTGACGTGTTCGAGAAACTCCAGCGAGTTGCCCGAATCCTTCTGCACCTCGAGCAGGTTGCGCAACCAGTCGGCAGCGGCATCCGGCGTCAACGCGCCGCCGGTGTCCTTGTACTGCCAGTGTGCGGCAATGCCCTCTTCGGCTACGCGGTGCATCTCGCGGGTGCGCACCTGGATCTCGATCGGGATGCCGTGCGGCCCGAACAGGACCGTGTGCAATGACTGGTAGCCGTTCGCCTTCGGGATCGCGATGTAGTCCTTGAACTTGCCCGGCACCGGCCGGTACAGGTTATGCACCACGCCGAGCACGCGGTAGCAGGTGTCGACCGAATCGACGATGATCCGAAACGCATAGACATCGGCCAGTTCCGACAGCGACTGCTTCTTTTCCAGCATCTTGCGATAGATGCTGTACACGTGCTTCTCGCGCCCGTACACCTCGCCGTCGAAGCCCTCCTGCTGCAGGCGGCTGCGCAACACCCCCTCGATGTTGCTGACGACTTCCTTGCGATTGCCGCGGCGCTTGCGCAGCGCGGAGCGCAGGATCCGGTAGCGCCACGGCCAGTGCGCCGCCATGCCGAGCTCTTCGAGCTCGTGGCGGATGCTGTTGATGCCAAGCCGGTTGGCGATGGGCGCGTAGATATCGAGGGTCTCGCGCGCGATGCGACGGGCCTTGTTCGGCCCCATCACGCCGAGCGTGCGCATGTTGTGCAGGCGATCGGCCAACTTGATCATGATGACCCGGATGTCCCTGGTCATCGCCAACATCATCTTGCGGAAATTCTCCGCCTGCGCCTCTGCCTTCGAACGCGACTTTATCTTGGTCAGCTTGCTGACGCCGTCGACGAGCTCGGCGATGTCCGCGCCGAACTCCTGTTCCAGCTGGTCCTTGGCGGTCTCGGTGTCCTCGATGACGTCGTGCAGGATCGCCGCCATCAGGCACTGGTGATCCATGCGCATGCCGGCGAGGATGCGGGCTACGGCGACCGGGTGGAAAATATAGGGTTCACCGGAGAGCCGGTTCTGTCCCTCGTGGGCCTCGGCCCCGAACAGGTAGGCCCGGTAGACTTCGGCGACCTGCTCCTGCGAGAGATAGCCCTCGAGGAACTGGCACAGGTCGCTGATCAGAAAACGTGGATCTGCCGGGCCACCGGCGGGGGGCGGGCCCGGTTCTTCTAGGGTCGGAGTCTCAGGATATACAGCGTCCAACACCCGTACTACTCATCATCGGCACCCAGATCAGCCACACCCAGCTCACCGGCCAGCGCCGCGGCCAGTTCGTCGTCGATCGACTCCGTGGTCTCTTCCGGCTCGGCCATCGTCTCTTCGGTGATCAGGCCCTCGGCGATCTCGCGCAGCGCGACGACCGTCGGCTTGTCATTCTCCCAAGGCACCAGCGGGTCGACGCCGTTGACCAACTGGCGGGCGCGGCGGCTTGCCAGCAGGACGAGGTCGAAACGGTTGTCAACGTTCTCGAGACAGTCTTGTACGGTGATACGGGCCATGGCGGGTCAACAACTCCGAAAGTTCGCTTGCGAACTGAGTATTCTATGTTTTTTCCGACACCCGGCCAAGCATATCGTTCAATGGCCCGGCAAACCTGGCCGCCTGGACACCGGTCCGCAGGCGCGCGGCGGCGACGATGCTGCGCAACTCCCCCAGTGCCGTGTCGAAATCGTCGTTGACGACCAGGTAGTCGTACTCACCGAAATGGGACAACTCGGCACGGGCATCGGCCATGCGCCGCTCGACGGTCTCGGAACTGTCCTGCCCCCGCCCCTGCAGGCGCTCGCGCAGCGCGTCGATGCTGGGCGGCGCGATGAAGATCGATTCAGCCTCCGGGAAGCGCTCGCGTACCTGGCGGGCCCCCTGCCAGTCGATCTCCAGCACGACGTCCCTGCCGGCGGACAGAAGCTCGCGCACGCTGGCCTCGGCCGTGCCGTAGTAATTGTCGAACACCCGTGCGTGCTCCAGGAACGCCCCCTCGGCGACCAGTTGCTCGAAACGCTGCACGCTGACGAAATGGTAATGGACCCCGTCCTCCTCGCCCGGCCGCATCGCCCGGGTCGCGTGCGACACCGACATCGTCAGCCTGTCGTCCGCCGGCACGAGCTGGCGCAACAAGCTGGTCTTGCCGGCACCGGATGGCGCCGAAACGATAAAAAGGATCCCCGCGTTGGACATGCTCCGCTCCCGTGATCGGCACCCGCACCGAACGCCCGGCGACGCCGGCAGCAATGCCGTGCTGATCACCGGGTGATCCGTGCCCAGTCGAGCGTCCAGCTTATCACCTGTTCGGGTGGCTGCATTCGACGACCACCCCGGTCGCCGGCCTGCCGTTACTCAGCAACGGCCGGCGGTCTCCCGGCTGCCGGGTGGCGCCGATCGGAAAGGGAACGCCGACCCGGTCATCGTGCCGGGTCGACCCTCGGACCGGGCTGGCGACCGCCCGCATCGGCGGCGGTCACCCGGAGCCGCTTACCGGTTGCGGACCGCCGCCGTCAACGCCGCTCGATGACGATACCCGCGCCGGGTGGCTGCAGGGTGCCATGCTCCACGGCGCTCAGCTTGCCGTCCTGGTCGAGGTCCAGCGACTTCCAGTTGTCCACGATCTCCGGGTGACCCTCGGCCTCGTCGTAGGTGATGTAGCCGTCCTGGTTCACATCGGTCTTGGCGAATTTCTCGTCCATCGCACCGGCCTGTGCGATGGAGGTCGTGGCTAACAGCGCCACCGCGGTCAAACCGAAAGACAGTTGCTTGAAGTACATATCCAATCTCCATGTTTCGTTCATAGCCTGTGTGTAGAAGGCTGCGCTGGCGCCGGTCGGGACGCGCTCAGACGCGGGCATTGCCCGCCGGGCGCGGCCCGCAGATCCGCGACAGCCCGGAGCGAATTAAAGGTCTTTCAGGGGGAACGAAAGGTGCAGTTCGTCACACTTGATCCGTAGATTCCCGGCGTCGCGCCACGCCGGGTGAGATCTGGCGACTGGTTGGCACCCCCGGCGTGACCGGCTTATCGGTCGAAGCGGGAGCGGGGCCACGTCCCGCTATGGCAACGCCGGAGACGCGGAGGAAGACGGACCGACCCTGGGCGGCTACTCGATGTTCTGCACCTGCTCGCG
>JAGRGW010000106.1 GCA_020445315.1 Gammaproteobacteria bacterium | reverse complement strand
GTCGGTCACTACATGGACAACCAGCAGCGCGAGTTCGAGCAATCGCTCGCGCGCGAGCGCGAGGCCAACCAGCTCGAAATCGAGCGCCTGCGCGACGACACGCTGAAACTGACCGTCGATTCCGAGGTCTCGTTCGATTTCGCGAAAGCCGACATCAAGGACGCATTCCGCCCGTCGCTGGACAAGCTGGCGGCGTTGCTCCTGAAGTACGACCGTACCGTCGTGCACGTGGTCGGCCACACCGACAGCATCGGCAGCGACGACTACAACCAGGGCCTGTCGGAGCGGCGCGCACAACGCGTCGGCGACTACTTGGCCACCTACGGCGTGCCACGCGACCGCCTGCGCACCGAGGGTCGCGGCGAACGCGAGCCGCGTGCGAGCAATGCCGACGAGGCCGGCAGGCAGCTGAACAGGCGCGTCGAGATCTTCGTCAAGCCGGTCGTCGAGGGCCAGGAACAGCGGGCCTACGAGTCTCCCCACTATTACTGAAAGGTCGGCGGACCCGGGTCACGCCATGCTGGCGACAAGCTGACCAAGGCGTACGACGGCATCTTCGATACGCTGGTCCCACGGGTGACCGCAGTTGACGCGGATGAAATTGCGATACTTGCGCGTTGCCGAGAACATCATGCCGGGTGTCAGGCTGATGTTCTCGGCCAGCGCCAGCTGCAACAGTTCCAGTGCATCGGTGCCGCGCGGCAACTCGATCCAGAGCACGAATCCACCCTGAGGGTTACTGATGCGTGTACCCGCTGGCAGGTGCCGCGCCAACATGAACCGCATCTTGTCCACCTGCCCGCGGTAGGCGCTGCGCAGGCGCACCAGGTGGCGTTCGTACTCGCCGCTGCGAAGGTAATCGGCCATCGCGATCTGCGGCAGGCTGCACATCGCCGATGACGTCGCCTGCTTCCACTCGATGATCTCGTCCCGGTAGCGGTCACTGATCACCCAGCCGATACGATAGCCGGGGGCGATGGACTTGGAGAAAGACGAACACGTCAGCACGCCACCGCTGCGGTCGAAACAGCGTGCGACCGGCGGCCGCTGGTCGCCAAAGTACAGGTCGCCGTAGATATCGTCCTCGATCAGCGGGATGCCGGCACCGTCGAGCATGTCGACCAGGCGCTGCTTGGCATCCGCCGGCATCAGCGAACCTACCGGGTTGCTGAAGTTGAGCACCCCGACCACCGCCTTGATGTCCATGGTATCGATGGCCGACTCCAGCGCGTCGAGGCACAGCCCCGTCTCCGGGTCGCTGTCGATCTCGACCGCCAGCAGGCCCATGCGCTCGATCAGGCGGAGCACGGAAAAATAGGTCGGCGACTCGACGGCGACGATGTCCCCGCGGCGGGTAACCGCCTGCAGGCTCAGCGCCAGGGCCTCGCTGCAACCCGAGGTGACGACGACGTCGTCGGGGTCGACAGACAGGCCGAGGTCGATGTAGCGACGCGCGATCTCGCGTCGCAGTTCCAGGTGTCCGGGTGGGAAACAGTAGTCCACCGCCTGTTCCGGCACGCGCGCGGCGGCACGCTGGGTGGCGCGCATGAGGCCCTTGACCGGCATCAGCTCAACGGCCGGGACCGCCGCACCGAAAGGCACGACTGCCGGATCGTTGGCGACGCTGAAGATCTGCTCGAACAGCTCGCCGAAACGCACCTTGCGCGGCTGGCGGCTGACACTAGTCTTGCGCGGCAGGCGCGTCTCCTGCGTCGGCTCGACCGCACGATCGACGAAGTAGCCCGACTGTGGCCGCACCCGCAGCACGCCCATTTCCTGCAACGCATTGTATGCCTGCGTTACCGTGGAGATGCTGACCCCGAGCTGGCGACCGAGACCGCGCAGCGAAGGGGCTCGATCACCGGGCTTGAGCGTGCCTTTCTCGACCAGGCCGAGCACGTGCCGGGTTACCTGGTCATACAGGAACGCCCCCCGTTCCGACGGTGATGGAACTGTCGCCTCTCTCGCCATAACTGTACCCATTACATTTCGTATTTTCTGTAACTGTTAATGTAACAGTAGCATCACTATGCTTCAGTGTCAGGTAGTACCCAGGTCGAGGAGACACGGCGATGAACGGGATCACGATAGCCGTTCCCATCAGCGGACGGCCCGCTCGTACGGGAAACGGATTCAGCCTGCAACGGCAGTTGCTGACATGGTGGCAGCGCGCACGGCAGCGCCGCCAACTGGCCGAAATGGAAGACTGGCAGTTGCGCGACATCGGCCTCGCCAGGGAGACGGCGCAACGCGAGGCAGCCCGTCCGTTCTGGGAGTAAAGGACGCTGCGCCGCGGCGGACCGGCGGTCAGGCGACGTTGCGGCTGTTGCGATGCAGGAAACAGGAGCCGTCTTCGGATGCCATGCACGGGCCAATCGGCATGACCGGCGAACAGCGCGCGGCAAAGAACGTGCATTCAATCGGCCCCTTGCGGCCGACCAGGACATCGCCGCAGTCGCACCCATAGGCCATATCGCTGCGTTCGGCGGGTAGCTCCGGGCGGTAGTCCGGATAGCGACGATCGGCGTTGAAGACATCGTACGCCCGACGCAAGGTGTAAGCACCGCCTGCAACCGTACCGATACCACGCCAGTCACCATCGACGGTATCGAACACGCGGTACAGGCGATCGATCGCCAGCGGGTTCCCTCCTGCACTGACCAACGGCCGGTAACAGTTGTCCAGATGCGCCTCGCCTTCACAGGCCTGCCTGAGTATGGCATCGAGCGCGGCCAAGATGCCGGCAACCGTGTAACCGGCAACCGCGGCAGGCACATGGTGACGATCGACCAGTTCCTGCCAACTGTCCGTACCGGTAACGGCACACCGATTACCCGGCAACAGCAGACCG
Organism: Gammaproteobacteria bacterium; assembly: GCA_020445315.1. GTDB lineage: Bacteria > Pseudomonadota > Gammaproteobacteria > Chromatiales > Chromatiaceae > Thiosocius. The sequence continues at coordinate 6,706 of JAGRGW010000106.1, read as the reverse complement.
TCGATCGGGGGCTGCTTCTCGGTCAGCAGGCGGTCGATCAACGGTTCGGCACGGCGACCGCTGAGCAGCAGCAACAGGTTCGCCGGCAGCCCGTCGAGCAACATGCCGGCCAGCGGCGCCAGCAGTGACTCGAACCCGGCCAGGAAACAGACCATTTCCCTTTCGGGTGAAGCTTCCGCCGCCATGACCGCCTGAATCGGCATGTCGATGACCTGGATATCGCGTCCGGCCAACATGGCCTCCCGCAACGACGTGACACTTCCGTCGGGCCGCCTGACAGGGAGCCGCACCAGGTTTTGGGAAACGAGCAGCGTGACGTCGTGCCGCTCGACGAGGCGCAGGGCCTGGTAGACGTCCGCCTCCGGACAGACGGCGGCAGGGCAACCCGGCCCGGGCAGCAACGTGACGTTTTCCGGTAACGCTTCGCGCATGTCCGACAGGGCGATGACGCGTTCGTGGTCACCGCACAGGTTGAGCACCCGGAACCGACGCGACAACGGCAGGGTGGTGATGTCCGCCATGTATTGACGGGTGCTCTTCATCGACGGGGCGCCCCGGAAACAACGGCAGCGAAGTACATGATGGCGGTCTCGTGGCGGAAAACGGTCTTCATGACGCGAAAGGGTTCGATGCGAAATCGGGACACCCGCGGCGACCGAAACAAAAACTATTCAAGCAGTAAGGGTAAATGTCGCAAGAATCGCGGGCAGACTGATACAGGTTAATTCAGCTTGGTCTGATCGAGGTCAATCAACTTCCAGATTACGGACGTGCCTGGGAATAAGGCTCGGCAATTTCCGTCCATGTCACAATACCGCCGCCGTGCCGCCGTGCGCCCCGTCACCCAGAAAAACCCAAGCCAATGAAAATAAAAGCATTTTATCGATTGATCGCAATTTCGACAGGCATTGCATTCGCATCGGCCCAGGCGACCGGGGCGACCAGCGGGCGAGACCTGCTGCAGGCAGCCAACGCGCAGATCTACAACATCTCCACGCTGGAACTCGAGGAACAGTTGGCGAAACGGCCGGATACCGTGCTGATCGACGTTCGCACGCCAGCCGAGGTCCACCTGCTCGGTGGCATGATCGACGCACCGCGCAGTTACAACATCACGCGCGGCTGGCTCGAGTTCAGGGTGGGCGATACCGTCCCCGATCTGGACACGCCGGTGGTCGTCTACTGCGGTATCAACGAACGCAGCCCACTGGCGGCACAGACGCTGATGGCAATGGGCTACACCAACGTCAGCAACTATGCCGATGGCTTCTTCGTCTGGCGCGACACCGGCCTTCCGGTGGAACAGATCGACAAGGCGCTGGATTCCATGCTGTTCAGCAGGCCGGTCGAGGTCGCCGACGGTGTGTGGTCGGCGATCGGCGCGACCGAGCCACCGAGTTACGAGAACTCCGGGCACAACAACAACCTGTCGTTCATCGTCACCGATGAAGGTGTGGTCGTGATCAACGCCAGCGACAACTACCTGCTGGCGCGCGCGCTGCACGAGGAGATTCGCAAAGTCACGGCGCAGCCGGTCCGGTACGTGGTGCTCGAGAACGGCCAGGGCCATGCGGCCATGGGCTCGGCGTACTGGAAGGAACAGGGTGCGCACATCATTGCCCATGTCGACGCGATGGAGGAACTCGAGGCCCACGGCAGGGCGATTCTCGACCGCGTCCTGGCGAGGTCGCGCGACAAGGGTATGGGCACAAGCCTGGTGCTCCCCGACGAGACCTTCGAAGACAGCCGGATCATAGAACTGGGCGGCAGGCGCATCGAGCTGCTGCACCTGGGTCCGGCCCACAGCCCCGGTGACATCTCCGTCTGGCTACCCGACCAGAAAGTCGTCATCGCCGGCGATATCGCGTTTCACCAGCGCCTGCTGCCGGTGTTCGAGCACACCGACACGGCCGGCTGGGTGGAGACCTGGCCAAAGTTCGAGGCCCTGGGAGCCGAGATCATCGTACCGGGCCACGGCACGCCGACCACGATTGACGTGGTCAGGCGCTACACCTACGACTACCTGGTCGACATGCGCGAACAGATCGGGGCGTTGATCGAGAGTGGCGGGTCATTGGCGGATATCGCCAGGATCGACCAGTCGGCCTACGCGCACCTGGATACGTTCGACGAACTCGCGCGCCTGAACGCGAGCATGATCTTCCGGGCCATGGAATTCGAATGACACCCGCCCGGCCTGCCGGAGTGGCAGCTCGGTGAACCGGCAGGAATCACGTCAACCACGCGGGAACCTGACCGTGACCCCCAGTCCGGCACCCTCGATACCCGCCCCGAGATCTATCCGCGCCCCGTGCAGCTGGACGATACGCTGCACGATGGACAGGCCCAGGCCACTGCCGGCAATACCGGCCGCCTGTACCTCGTCGCCACGACGAAAACGGCGAAACACCCGCTCCCGGTCAGCTGGCGCGATACCCGGACCGTTATCGGATACACCGATCCACGCGAATGCATCGTCGCTCCCGACGGCGACGGTCACGACACCGCCGCTCGGCGTGTAGCGCAGGGCATTGTCGACCAGGTTGCGCAGCATGATCGCCAACGCGTGGCGGTCGCCATGGATGATCACCGGTTGTGCACCGTCTATCCCCAGGTCGATGCCGCGTTCGACGGCGAACTGGCTCGACGAAGCCACACTGTCACGCGCCAACTCGCGCAGATCCACCTCGCCCATGGCCGTGCGCCTGGCCTGCTCGGAATCGGCACGCGCAAGCAACAGCAGCTGCTCTACCGTATGCGTCGCCCGATCGACACCCACCAGGGCCTGCGCAATCGACGCGTTGGCCTCGCCGGGATCGCCCGCCGAGCCAGCCACTTGCAGGTGCGTCTTCAATGCCGCCAGTGGTGTACGCAGTTCGTGGGCCGCATCCGCGGTGAACTGTCTCTCCCTGGCAATCGCCGTTCCGACACGATTGAACAGGCGATTCAGCGCCTGCACCAGGCCCTGAATCTCGCTCGGTGCATCGTGTTCGTCGATGGCATCGACGGCGTCGGGAGCGCGACTGGAAACCGCCAGGGCCACGCGTCGCAACGGGGCGAGCACGCTACCTACGATCAACCAGACCAGTAAGGCCAGAATAGGCAGCGCAACCAGCAATGGCATCATCGTGTTGCGCGTGATGTCATGAACCAGTTCGGTCCTGAACTCGTGGCGTTCTCCAACCTGCACCCCCAGACCGCTCTGCGGGTCCGTCAGCTGGAATACCCGCCACCATCGTCCGCTGGCCTCGACATCGGTGAAACCGGGTGGTGTCGGTGGCAGGTCGGGCGCGTTCGAGTCGCGCAACATGACATCACCATCGCCATAGCGCGCCACCAGGATCAGGCCGGCATCGTAAAAGCTGTCTGCCTGTTCAGTCCTGCCGACCAGTTCGAGCCGTTCTTTTTCCTCTTCTGCGACCAGCGTGTGCAGGATTCCGGCCAGCCGCGGATAGCGCACCAGCCCGTCGCTACCGAGTTCGTCCACGACCTCGCGTACCCTGGCTGCAGTTTCTTTCTCTTCCTCGACCTCGTGCAACAACAACGTCTGCAAGGTCCGGGCGGTGCGTGCGAGATCGGCGTCGAACACCTCCTGCACTTCGTGCCTGGCCGACTGGTAAACCAGGTAGACGACGGCCAGCCAGACCAGCAGAACGGTACCTATCAACGCCCCCAGCAAGCGTCGCCTGATCGATGGCGCTGCCACGTTCATTTGGGAATCATGTAGCCGAGACCGCGAATCGTCTTGATCGCGTCTTTGCCCAGCTTCTTGCGGAGGTGGTGTATGTGGACTTCGACCGCATTGCTTTCGACACCTTCACCCCAGCCGTAGAGAATCTGCTCGAGGCGCTCGCGCGACAACGGCACACCGGGACGCTCGAGCAGTGCCTCCAGTATCGCCATCGCCCTGCCCGGCAACTGCAATGTTTCGCCATCGACACTGACACTGCGAACGGCCGGGTCGAACACGATGCCGTTGTGTTCGATCACGGGACTGGCCCGCCCGGTACGTCGACGCGCAATGGCACGCAGGCGGGCCGTCAACTCACCCAGGTCGAATGGCTTGACCAGGTAATCGTCGGCCCCGGCATCCAACCCGCCAATGCGGTCGTCGACGGTATCACGCGCCGTCAGCACCATGACGGGCAGGTCGCTCTGCCGGTGGCGCAGATCGCGCAGTATCGAAAGTCCATCCTGCCCGGGCAGGCCCAGGTCAAGAACGAGGATATCGGGCTCGGCATCGCGCAATGCGTTCATCGCCTGGCGACCGTCTCGCAACCAGTCCACCGCATAGCCTGCCTGCTGCAGGCCTTTGCATACGGCGGAACCCAGCAGGTCGTCGTCTTCGACCAGCAGCACTCTCAAGAATCTGCACCTTTAGTCATCGTCGATTTCGTCCAGCCAGCCAAAGAGGCCCGCAACCACCCGGACCTGTCCGTCATCCTGCATCAACCCTCTCGTGCGAACGGCGCCATCAGGGCATTTTGCTTGCGCAGGCCACCGTCGACCAGGCGCGGCAGAAAGCCGTTGAGGCGGGCAAAGAACTTCTCCGGAAATCCCAGGTAGACGTCCTTGGCCCCGCTTTCGATGGCCTCGACGACGCGCCCGGCCACCCATCCCGGCTCATCCATGTGCATCTTCGTCACCTCGGCCATGCGGTAAACGGCACCCGTATTCAGCTGAGTCCTGACCGCGCGCGGCGCGACGTAGGTCACTTCGACACCGGAGCCATCGAGTTCGCGACGCAAGGCCTCGGACAAACCGCGCAGGCCGAACTTGCTGGCCGAATACGCCGCAAACCACGCAAAACCGATGCTACCGAAGGTCGAGCCGATGTTCACGATCCGACCGTGACCCTGTGCCAGCAACCGCGGCAACACCTGTCGCGCCAACAGCATCGGCACCACGAGGTTCAGCTGCACCAGGCGCTCCAGCGTCGCCGGATCTTCTTCGGCAAACGGGCGGAAACTCATCAGGCCGGCGCAGTTGATCAGCAGGTCGATACCGCCAAGGGTCGCAACGGCCTGTTCGACGGCCGCATCACGCGCCGACGGGTCGAGCAGGTCGACGGCTACGGCGTGGCAGTTCGCTCCGCCGATCCCGCGGCAGGGCGAATCGGCATCGCCGGCGTGACGATCCAGCAGCGCCAATGTCGCCCCTTTTGAGGCAAGCTGCGTTGCCAGGGCCGAGCCGATACCACCGCCGGCACCTGTCAACAGGATGCGAGTACCTTGCAGTTTCATGTCAATTCCTCTTGCTGATCATCTTGTCGCGATACCGTTCAGGCCGCCGCAACCGAATCGTTCAACGACAACGGAAGGGACCGGAACACATCGCCATAGAGCCGGTAGAACCGCTTCGCGCAATGAATCACCTGTACCCTGTCCGCTTCGCTGTCGAGGCGGTTCACCAGGCCCTTGAAAAACTCCATGTGAGAGAGGTCCAGCGAGCCGTGACTGGTCAGGTAGGTGAAGGCCGATGCCGGCAGGCGAAGGTTCCGACGCAGGTTTTCGGCCGCCTCGGTGGCGATACGGATACTGGTTCCCTCGAGCACGAGGACCATGCCGAGAAAACCGACCGGATTGACGCGATCGATGATGTGATAGGCATAGGCCACCATCATTTCGGCAGCCTCGCCGGGTTGGGCCGCCCTGACCTGCGCGGCGTCGCCACCGCAGGCAGCGATGTCGTTCAGGATCCACTCCTGGTGCCCCACTTCCTCTTCGACGTACTCGGCCATGGCATCGCGCAGCCACTCCTTGTCGTGGGGTACGCGTGATCCGCAGGCCATCAGCAACGGCGTCGTGTGCTTGACGTGATGGTATGCCTGGCCGAGAAACGCGACGTAGCTGTCGAGTGACAGCGCACCGCGGTGGCCCTCCCGGATAAAGGGAATCGCCAGCAGTGCGTTGCGCTCGACCTCGGTCTCGGCAAGCAGGCGATCGAAAAAAACGGTCATGACAGAACAGCCTCCTGGTAAATGGATTCGATGACGTCCCGGTGGCGCTCATACACCTGTTGCCGGCGAACACGCCCTGTACCGGTCAACAGGCCGTTTGCCGTCAGGAACGGCGTTTCGGCTCGCACCCAGCGCCCGACCCTGGCGTAGTCCGGCAGCGTGCGGTTGACGCTCGCCACGGCCTCATCGACTTGTGCGACGGTGGCAGCTTCGGCTGCGACGATGACGGCCACGTTGAAAGGCCTGGCCTCGCCGAACACGGCGACCTGGGATATGGGCCACTCGAGCGTCAGTTCGCGTTCCACCCACTCGGGTGCCACGTTCCTGCCGAATGCCGTGATAAAGACGTTGCGCCGCCGACCGTGCAGGTAAAGGAACCCGTCCGCATCGAGCGCACCGACGTCGCCGGTCCGCCAGTCCACCCGCGCCGCGCCGGATTGACCGACGTATCCGCGAAAACCACTCTTGCGGACGATCACCTCGCCGTCGTCGGCAATGGCCAGGTCCACGTGCGGCAGGGGCCGCCCGACACTGCCGGGACGATTGTGCGATGGCGTGTTGAGGCAAACGACGGAACTGCATTCCGACAGCCCGTAGCCTTCGTAGACCGGCAGCCCGAGATCGACGGCTCGACTCAGCAGGCGGGACGACACCGGGGCACCGCCAATCGCGGCAAAGCGCAGAACGGGCTTGCCGGGCACGCCTTCTTCGAGTGCCTCCACGACAGCCTGCAGCGTCTGCGGCGTG
>JAGRGW010000105.1:3524-5814 GCA_020445315.1 Gammaproteobacteria bacterium | reverse complement strand
ATGCCGGCGCTGTACCGCATCCACGAGAAGCCGAGCGCCGAGAAGCTCACCGACCTGGGCGATTTCCTGGCCGAGCTGGGATTGAAGCTGGGCGGCGGCGACAGTCCGACCGCCAAGGACTATGCCGACCTGCTCGAGCAGGTGAAGACGCGCCCGGACTTCCACGTCATCCAGGTCGTGCTGCTGCGGTCGATGATGCAGGCGGTCTACTCGGACAACAACGTCGGCCATTTCGGGCTCGCGTTCCCGGCCTACACGCATTTCACGTCACCGATTCGGCGCTACCCCGACCTGATGGTGCATCGCGCGCTGAAGCACCTGCTGACCGGGGAGCCGCCCGAGGCGTTCGACTACACCCACCAGCATCTGCAGGCGATGGGTGAGCACTGCTCCGCGACCGAGCGGCGGGCCGACGACGCGACGCGTGACGCGTCCGACACGCTGAAGTGCGAGTTCATGCTCGACCATGTCGGCGAGACCTTCGATGGCGTGATCTCGGGGGTCAACAGTTTCGGTATCTTTGTCGAACTCGACGGTATCTACGTGTCGGGCCTCGTGCACATCACGGCGCTGGACTACGACTACTTCCACTTCGACCCGGTCGGGCACCGCTTGACCGGCGACCGCACGGGCCGTGTCTACCGCCTCGGCGACTCACTGTCGGTCCGTGTCGCGGCGGTCAACATCGACGATCGCAAGATCGATTTTGTCCTCGCCGACAAGGTCGAGGGACCGGGCAAGGGCCGTGGCGGGGGCCGGCGCGGTGACGGCGGCAAGCCGGACGGGCCTGCCCGCAGCCGCCGCAAGAAGAAGGCCCCGGCTGAAGGCGAGGCGCGTAAACGGCCGGCCGGCAGGCGCAAGAAGAAGCGCTGATGTCGGCGCAACTGATCGTCGGGATTCATGCCGTGCGCGCCGCGCTGAAGCACGGCGGGCAGCGCATCGAGCAGATCTGGTACGACGCGGCGCGCAAGGACCGCCGGCTGCGCCAGCTGCTCGACGAGGCGCGTGCACTGGGATTGCGTCCGGAGGCCAGCGACAGGGCCGGGCTGGACCGGCTCAGCGCCGGCGCCAATCACCAGGGCGTGATCGCGCGCGGCGCGGTACCGACCAGCCTCGACGAGAACGGTCTGGACGACCTCCTGGCCGGGCTTACACACGCGCCACTGCTGCTGGTGCTGGACGGTGTCACCGATCCGCACAATCTCGGCGCCTGCCTGCGCAGTGCCGACGGTGCCGGTGTCGACGCGGTGATCGCGCCGCGGGACCGGGCCGGCGGCCTGACACCGGTCGCCTGCAAGGTCGCCAGCGGCGCCGCCGAGACCGTGCCGTTCGTGCAGGTCACCAACCTGGCGCGAACGCTGCGCCACCTGCAGCAGGCGCACCGGGTGTTCGTTGTCGGTACCAGCGATGCCGCCGACAGCGGCCTGTTCGAGGCCGCGCTGGACGGGCCGCTGGCCATCGTCATGGGCGCCGAGGGCGAGGGCATGCGTCGGCTCACCCGGGAGACCTGCGACCAGCTGGTCAGCCTGCCGATGGCCGGGCAGGTCGAGAGCCTGAACGTGTCGGTTGCGACCGGTATCTGCCTGTACGAGGCGGTCAGGCAGCGGGGTCGCGGCGGCTAAACGCTTGCAATCATGGATTTTTTGCCGTAACTTACTGCGCCTTTCTGATCGGACCCGGTCCGATCCTCCTTGCCTCACCGCTGCAAGCGGGAGGCTGTTTAAACCGTAAGGAGTGACAATGCGTCATTACGAAATCGTATTCCTGGTCCATCCCGACCAGAGCGAGCAGGTACCGGCAATGGTCGAGCGCTACCGCGCGACCATCGAGAACAGCGGTGGCACGATCCATCGCCTCGAAGACTGGGGCCGTCGCCAGCTCGCCTACCCGATCAACAAGATCCACAAGGCCCACTACGTGCTGATGAACGTTGAGTGCGGTGCCGAGGCCCTGGCCGAGATCGAGAGCGCTTTCCGGTTCAACGATGCCGTGCTGCGTAACCTGGTCGTGCGCCGCAAGGATGCCGTCACCGAGGCGTCGCCGCTGGCACGCGAAGAAGAGAAGGACGAAGCACCGGCTGCGAACCGCAGCGAGGCTCCGGCCAAGTCTGAAGCCACCGCCTGATTGCCGGGGAGATACATTCGATGTCACGTTATTTTCGTCGCCGCAAGTTCTGTCGTTTCTCCGCAGAGGGAACGACCGAGATCGATTACAAGGATCTCAACCTGCTGAAGCAGTACGTCAGCGAGTCGGGCAAGATCGTGCCCAGCCGGATCACCGGTACGAGCGC
>JAGRGW010000105.1:0-3441 GCA_020445315.1 Gammaproteobacteria bacterium | reverse complement strand
GATCGGAGGCGCGCCTGCCCTCGGGCTGATGCGCGCTTCGGAGCAGGGTAGACCTATGAAGGCCTTCGCCACCTGGGTGATGAAGGGCCGTATGCAGGCGATTATCGCCGCGACGGTGCTGTCGCTGCTCGCCCTGTTGGTCACGCCATTGGCGCTGCTCAGCGCGGCCGTCGTCATGCTGGCTGTTTTGCGCCAGGGCTGGCGCGAAGGCGCTGTCGTGGTCGGTGGTGCACTGTCGGCCATGGCGGGTCTCGGCTTCCTGCTGCTGGGCATGCCGCTGGCAGCGGTTCTCGTCGGCGCCATGATGCTGATCCCGGCCGCCGTGCTGGGTGGCGTGCTCGGCCTGACCGGCTCGCTGCGCCGGGCGATCGAGGTCGCCGGGCTCGGCGCCGTCCTGATCGTGGTCGCGCAGCACCTGCTGATGACGGACCCGACGGCGTTCTGGGCAGAGGTGCTGAACACGTTCCTGGCGTCGAACGTGGACAGCGAGGCGCTGGCGGAGGCCGATCTCTCCCAGTTGGTCGAGGTGATGTCCGGCTGGATGGCCGGTGGCCTTGCAGCCACCTGGCTGATCGGCTCGGTCATCTCCCTGGCGCTGGCGCGCCGCTGGTCGGACCTGATCGACGAAAAGTCGGAAGCCGCCGCGGCGTTCCACGAGCTGCGCTTCGGTCGCGGGTTGCTGATTCTCGTGCCGTTGCTGTTGCTGTTCGTGGTCATCGACGGCGGCCGGCCGAGCCTGATCGGCCACCTGTACCTCGTCGGCATGGTGCTGTACCTGGTTCAGGGTGTTGCCGTTGCGCACGGCCTCGTGGCGATGTTCGGGGCATCGCCGGCGTGGCTGGTGGGGCTTTACATGTTATTGGTGTTCGTCGCGCCGCACGGGGCGACGATGGTGGCCGTCGCGGGTTATGCCGACGGCTGGGTGGATTTCAGGGCCAGGGCCCGGGCGCGTCGGCGTGATACCGACGGCGTTTGAACAAGCGAATAGAGGTCTCGAACGATGGATGTCATTCTTCTCGAAAAAGTTGCCCACCTCGGTGGTCTTGGCGACAAGGTTACGGTCAAGTCGGGTTTTGGCCGCAATTTCCTGATCCCGCAGGGCAAGGCGGTGTTCGCCAGTGCCGAGAACGTCAAGGTGTTCGAGGAACGCCGCGCAGAACTCGAGCAGCAGGCGGCTGAAAAGCTGGCCGAGGCCGAGGCGCGCAAGGCGAGCATCGAGGCCCTGGCCGACGGTGTTTCGATCACGCACAAGGCGGGCGACGAAGGCCGCCTGTTCGGCTCGGTCGGCACGACCGACATCGCCCAGGCCTGTGCCGACGCCGGTGTCGAGGTGGCCAAGTCCGAGGTGCGCCTGCCCGAGGGGCCGTTCCGCGTTGCCGGTGAATACGAAGTGACGCTGCACCTGCATACCGACGTCGATGTCGCGCTCAAAGTCACCGTCATCGGCGAAGAGTAAGCACTGACGACCGCCGGTCCGCGCGCAGGCGCGGGCCGGTATCGAGACCGACCTGTTGGACGGCACACGCATTGTGCCTGTCCAGCAGGTTTTGCCTTCGCCGGGCGGCATCCAGTCGTTTTTTTCGCCCTGCTCAGCGCGTCCCCGCTATGGTGTAATGTCGGTCCACCGACGACCAGCCGAAGCACCATGTCCGACCTGATCTCCGAGCCCGTCCCGCCACCCGACAGCGCCTACAGCGGCGACATGCAGATGGAGCAGCTGCGCGTGCCGCCGCATTCACTGCAGGCGGAACAGGCCGTGCTCGGCGGCCTGATGCTCGACAACGGCGCCTGGGACAAGATCGCGGACCAGGTATCGGACCAGGATTTCTACCGGCGCGAACACCAGTTGCTGTTCTCCGCGGTCGGCCGCCTGGCCGATGCCGACCGGCCGTTCGACGTCGTCACGTTGTCGGAGGAACTGGAACGCATCGACGCGCTGCAGGAGGTTGGCGGCCTGGCCTACCTCGGCCTGCTCGCCAACGAGACGCCGAGTGCCGCCAACATCAAGGCATACGCCGCGATCGTGCGCGAGCAGTCGGTCATTCGCCAGCTGATCCGGGTCGGCAACGAGATCGCCGAGGCCGGCTTCCGGCCGAAGGGGCGCAAGGTCGCAGAGCTGCTCGACCACGCCGAGAACCGGGTGTTCCAGATCGCCGAGCAGCAGTCCCGCGGCGGTGGCGGTTTCAGGCCGATCACGAGCCTGCTGACGGCGACGATCAACCGCATCGAGGAGCTGTTCGGCAGCGACGAGGCACTCACCGGTGTGTCCAGCGGCTTCTCTGACTTCGATGCCAAGACGTCGGGGCTGCAGAAGTCCGACCTGATCATCGTCGCCGGCCGGCCGTCGATGGGCAAGACCTCGTTCGCGATGAACATCGCCGAGAACGTCGCCGTGACCAGTGGCCTGCCGATTGCCGTGTTCTCGATGGAGATGCCCGGCGAGGCGCTGACGATGCGCATGATCTCGTCGCTCGGGCGGGTCAACCAGCAGGCGGTGCGTTCGGGCAACCTCGAAGACGACGACTGGCCTCGGATCACGTCGGCCGTGCACATCCTGAACAATACCAAGCTGTTCATCGACGATACGCCGGCGCTGACGCCGACCGAACTGCGCGCGCGCTGCCGTCGCCTGACGAAAGAGAACGGCCAGCTCGGTCTCGTCGTCATCGACTACCTGCAGCTGATGCAGGCGCCCGAGGCGGGAGAGAACCGGGCCACCGAGATCTCGGCGATCTCGCGTGCGCTGAAGGCGCTGGCCAAGGAACTCCATGTGCCGGTCATCGCCTTGTCGCAGCTGAACCGTTCGCTGGAACAGCGGCCGAACAAGCGACCGGTCATGTCCGACCTGCGCGAATCCGGTGCGATCGAGCAGGACGCCGACATGATCGTGTTCATCTACCGCGACGAGGTCTACAACGAGGACAGCCCGGACAAGGGCAAGGCCGAGATCATCATCGGCAAGCAGCGTAACGGACCGATCGGGACGGTCGTGCTGACATGGCAGGGCCAGTACACGCGGTTCGACAACTACGCCTACGACAGCTACCGGGAAGAAGACTACTGATGTCGGCGGGGTTCCGGGTGCGCCCATCATCCAGCGCATCAGTCACCGTGGATTGATATGGCCAGGTCGGCAAAGACCCTTTACGTCTGCAGCGAGTGTGGCGGCCAGTCCCCTAAATGGGCCGGCCAGTGCGGTGACTGCGGCGCCTGGAACACGCTGCAGGAGGCCGTGGCGCCATCGGCGGGAAAGGCCGATGCGCGCTACTCGGGCTATGCCGGCGCCGACGAGGCCGCGCGGATACGCCCGCTGTCCGACGTCGTCGCGCAACGGACCGAGCGCCTGTCGACCGGGCTGGACGAACTCGACCGCGTGCTCGGCGGCGGCCTGGTCGTCGGCTCGGTGGTGTTGATCGGCGGCGACCCCGGCATCGGCAAGTC
>JAGRGW010000008.1 GCA_020445315.1 Gammaproteobacteria bacterium | reverse complement strand
ACCTGGTCGTTGCGCGAGCGCCCGGTATGCAGCTTCTTGCCGGCGATACCGATGTCGTCGGTCAGCGCGGCCTCGATGTTCATGTGGACGTCTTCGAGTTCGATCGACCAGTCGAATTCTCCCTGCTCGATGCGGCTGCGGATGCGTTCGAGCCCGGTGACGATGGCGTCGCATTCGTCCTGCGTCAGGATACCCTGCCTGGCCAGCATGGTCGCGTGCGCGATCGACCCCTGGATGTCGTGCGCGGCCAGGCGTTGATCGAACTCGACCGAGGCGGTGAAGGCCTCGACGAAGGCATCGGTCGGCTCGGCGAAACGGCCGGCCCAGAGTTTCTTGTCGGACATCGGGGGGTACCGGGAAAATAGCGTGGCGCCATTATATTCGCTATCGGCTTCACGGTTCAGCCTCCCCGGGCGGCCGCTGCTGCTGCATTGCTTATACTCGGGCACATGAGGGAAGCTGCTGACGGAACGTTCCTGCCAAACTTTTGCGCCATCCGCAGCGTGTTCGTCGTGGTTGTCAGCGCCGAATTGCTGGCGATCATCCTGACCCTGGCGACATTCCCGGCGATGGACGCGTTCTGGGCCGAGCTGAGTCTGCGCTCGCTGTACGTGCAGTGGATCGCGCTGAGTGCCACGGCGCTGTTGTGCGTGCTGCGTCCGGTGCTCGACGGCCTGTCGCACGCGGCCGGTGGCGTGTTGGCCTGGCTGGTCATCCTGGCCGTGACGCTCGGCGTGTTCCTGGTGGCCAGGCACCTCGGTCTGCAGGGCAGGGGGGCATCGACGCTGGTGCTGCTGCAGCACCTGGCCATCGCCGGTATCGTCGGCGCGATGCTGCTGCGCTACCTGTACGAGCAGTACCGCGAACGGCAGCGCGAGCTGGCCGAATCCCGTGCCAGGGTCGAGGCGCTGCAGGCGCGTATCCGCCCGCATTTCCTGTTCAACAGCATGAACACCATCGCCAGCCTGACCCGCCTCGACCCGGTGCTGGCAGAGCAGACGGTGCAGGACCTCTCCGACCTGTTCCGTGCGACGCTGTCGTCTTCGGCGGGCCGCTCGACGCTGCAGCAGGAACTCGAGCTGTCGCGTGGCTACCTGCGGATCGAGGCGCAGCGCCTCGGCGACCGTCTGCATGTCGACTGGCGGATCGACGATGTGCCGACCGACATCGCGATGCCGGCGCTGCTGCTGCAGCCGCTGCTGGAGAATGCCGTGTACCACGGCGTCGAGCCGTCGAGCGAGGCCACGACGATCCGCGTGTCCCTGCAATGCGAGGCGAGGGACCTGGTGATCATGATCGAAAATCCCGTCGGCACGTCGGTACAAACCACCGGGCGTGAGGGACACAGGATCGCGCAGGACAACGTCCGGCAGCGACTCGACGCGGTGTACGGTGCGCGTGCCTCTATGGATGTCACTCAGCGCGACGGCAATTACCGCGTCGCGCTGCGGATTCCGCTGGATCGCCAAACATGAGGGTCCTGGTCGCTGATGACGAGCGGTTGGCGCGCGAGCGTCTCGTGGCCCTGCTGCGTGAGTGCGGCAGCGGTTACGAGATCGTCGGCGGCGTGGCCAACGGCCACGAAGTCCTCGAGCGCTGCGCGACTGGCGACGTCGACCTCGTGCTGCTCGATATCCGGATGCCGGGCATGGACGGCATCGAGGCTGCGTTGCAACTGGCTGGCCGGCCGAACCCGCCGGCCGTGGTGTTTGTCACCGCCTACGGCGAGCATGCATTGGCGGCATTCGATGCCAACGCCATCGACTACCTGCTCAAGCCGGTGCGCCTCGACCGGCTGCAGCGCGCACTCGACAAGGCGGGCGCGCTCAGCGCGCAGCAGGTCGCCGTCCTCGGCGACGGCGAGGCCTTCATCACGGCAACCTACCGTGGTAACCCGATGCGGATCGCGATTGCCGACGTCTTGTTCCTGCGCGCCGACGCCAAGTACGTCGAGGTCTGGCAGCCCGGCGGCATGGCGCTGACCGAGGAATCACTGCGCTCGATCGAGCAGCGCCTGCCGGGTCTGTTCCTGCGCGTGCACCGCAACGCGCTGGTGGCGCGATCCCGCGTCCGGGGGCTGGCCAGGGACGGCGATGGCCAGCTGTCGCTGCGCCTCGACGGCTGCGAAGAGCAGGTCGAGGTCAGTCGCCGTCACGCCGCCGAGGTGCGGCGCCTGCTGCGTGGGGACATCTGATTGACGGTGTTACCATTTGCGGCTGGAATCCCATCCCTGAAACGCCCAACTGAAGAACCAGGACCCGCCCCATGAGCAGCGACAGCCAGGCCTTTGCCGGATACCCCTACACCCGTATGCGGCGCATGCGCCGCGACGACTTTTCGCGTCGCCTGATGCGCGAGACCCGGATCAGTCCGGACGATTTCATCTACCCGGTGTTCGTGCTCGAAGGCCAGGGGCAGCGCGAGGCGGTGGCATCGATGCCCGGCATCGAGCGGGTCAGCATCGACCTGCTGGTCGAGGAGGCGCGCGAGGTCCACGCGCTCGGTATCCCCGCGATGGCACTGTTCCCGGTCACGCCGCCATCGGCCAAGAGCGAGGACGCGGCCGAGGCCTACAACCCGGATGGCCTGGCCCAGCGCGCGGTCAGGGCGATCAAGGACGCCGTGCCCGAACTCGGTGTCATCACCGACGTGGCGCTCGATCCGTTCACGACCCACGGTCAGGACGGCCTGATCGACGCGACCGGCTACGTCATGAACGACGAGACGGTCGAGGTGCTGGTCAGGCAGGCGCTGTCGCATGCGGACGCGGGTGCCGATGTCGTCGCGCCGTCAGACATGATGGACGGGCGCATCGGTGATATCCGCGATGCCCTCGAGTCCGAAGGCCATATCCATACCCGCATCCTGGCCT
>JAGRGW010000104.1 GCA_020445315.1 Gammaproteobacteria bacterium | reverse complement strand
GAGCAGGTCTGCACCTACATGTGTCCCTATGCGCGCTTCCAGGCAGTGATGTTCGACAAGGACACGCTAATCGTCTCGTACGATGCGGTGCGTGGCGAGGGCAGCCGGGGGCGGGCCAAGCCCGGCGGGCAACTGAGGACGCAGGAGCAGCGCGCGCGCGCAGGTGTCGGCGACTGCATCGACTGCGGCTACTGTGTCCAGGTCTGCCCGACCGGTATCGATATCCGCAATGGCCTGCAGATCCAGTGCATTTCCTGCGCCCTCTGCATCGACGCCTGCGATACCATCATGGATTCGCTCGGCTGGAAACGCGGTTTGGTCGGCTATTCCTCCGAGCGACGGGCAGAGAGCGGCCGCCAGGCGCGCCTGCTGCGACCCAAGGTCGTCGGCTACGCCGGCATCCTGGTCCTGGCCGTTGGCCTGCTGGTGTGGAGCATCTCCCACCAGGCCGCATTCGACCTGACGGTGGCGCAGGTCCGGCAGCCGATATTCGTGCAGTTGTCGGACGGTCGTATCCAGAACAGCTACGAGGTCAAGATCAACAACAAGACGAACAAGTCACTGGTCGTTCGTTTCCGGGCCGACAACCTGCCGGCAGGTGCTGAACTCGACATGGGACATTTCAGCGAGGTCGAGCTGCACCCGGAACAGCGCCTGCGCCTGTCCGCCAAGGTGCGCCTGGCGCCCGTCGAGTTCGATGGTCTCAGCCACCCGTTCGACCTGGTCGCCGAACCGCAAAACGCGCCCGGCCTGGAACCGCTGTCCCATCCGAGCGTGTTCTTCGTGCCGCAGCGATGAGCATATCCGCATCGACGATGCTGCTCGGGATTGGTGGCGGAGTGCTGGCCGAGCTGGTGGTGTTTTTCGTCCTCAACCGCCTGTTCCGTCTCAACGGCAAGGCCGCCGCGACCGCGGTCGCGCTGCTGGCCATCCTCGTTTACGTGCCCTGGGCGATCCTGCACTGGCCGGGCGCCGACGTGTTCGCCATCCATCTCGCGATCTACCTGACGGTCGCCTACGCGCTCGGTATGGTCGGAGGCAGCGTAGGCCGGCGCTGGCACTGGGCGCCGGCGCTGATCGTCGGGTTCTTCGTTGTCGTCGTGGCGACCAACGTGGTCTTCCTCGGGGTCGCCGAGCGGGGCATCACCGGCCTGTTCGCCGAATTCCTGCCGAAACCACGCGACGCCGAGGTCGTCGACTCGCGTTTTCCGGGCACGGTATCGCATGACTACCAGGAGAAAGAGACGCTCTACAACGCCTACCTCGAACAGGTCGAGGTGCAGCAGGCGCGGGGCTGGCAGGTGCGCAAGGGCTGGCAGTACAAGCCGGTCGTCAACGAACCGGCCGTGTTCATCGTTGCTGTCAGCGATCGCGAGGGCCGGCCGGTCGCCGGTGCCCGCATCGACGGACGCTTCCTCCGCACCTCCAACAGCCGCGACGACTTCGCCTTCGCGATGACCGAGGTCACCCCCGGTGAGTACCGGGTGCCGCTGACGATGCCGCTGCACGGCCTGTGGCGACTGGTGCTGCATATCAGGCTGGGTGACGACCTGCACGAGGTACGGGCGGATACCTCGGTTGCGGCCGGCCGGGAGCGCACCGGGTGAGCGACCAGTCCTGTTATCACTGCGGCCTGCCGGTACCCAACGGCGCCGAGTACCCGGTCGAGATCGATGGCCAGACGCGCCAGATGTGCTGTCACGGCTGCCAGGCGGTCGCCCAGGCCATCGTCGACGGTGGGCTGACGACGTTCTACCGCCACCGCGAGGCGCCGTCGCGGAGGCCCGAAGACCTGGTGCCGGAGGCACTGCAGCGGCTCGCCCTGTACGACCAGCCGGCGCTGCAGCGCAGCTTCGTGCACGGCGAATCGGCGTCGGTCAAATCCGCGTCGCTGATACTGGAAGGCATCACCTGCGCCGCCTGCGTCTGGCTCAACGAGCGCCACGTCAACGCGTTGCCCGGCGTCGTCGATTTCTCGGTCAACTACAGCACCCACCGCGCCCGCGTACAGTGGGACGAGGACCAGATCCACCTGTCGGATATCCTGCGCGCCATCACCGAGATCGGGTATGTCGCGCACCCGTTCGACCCGGGTCGCCAGGAGGCCGTGTACAAGAAGGAGAAATCCGCCGCGCTGCGACGCCTGGCCGTGGCGGCGCTCGGTGCGATGCAGGTCATGATGCTGGCCGTCGCGATGTACGCCGGCGATTACACCGGCATGGAAGAGGGTATGCGCACCTTCATGCGCTGGGTCAGCCTGCTGCTGACCATCCCGGTTGTGCTGTACTCGGCCAGCAGTTTCTTCATCACTGCCTGGCGCGATCTCAAACGGCGTCAGTTGGGCATGGACGTGCCTGTTTCGCTGGCCATCGGCGGCGCGTTTGCCGCCAGCGTCTGGTCGACCTTCACCGGTGGGGCCGAGGTCTATTTCGACTCCGTCTGCATGTTCGCGTTCTTCCTGCTGACCAGCCGTTATCTCGAGATGGGGGCGCGTCACCGTGCCGGTGAGGCCGCCGAGGCGCTGGTCAAGCTGTTGCCGGCGACCGCGACCCGGCTGGACGCGGGCGGAGAATCGGTCGTTGCGGTGTCGGAACTGGTGCCTGGTGACCGTGTGCGCATCCGCCCGGGCGAGACCATTCCCGCCGATGGCCTGGTCGAAGACGGTCGCAGCTCGGTCGACGAATCCCTGCTGACCGGCGAGAGCATGCCGCGGCCGCGCGAGATTGGCGACGAACTCGTCGGTGGCAGCGTAAACGTCGAGAGCCCGTTGGTCATGGTCGTCGACAAGGTTGGCGACGACACCCTGGTGTCGGCCATCGTGCGCCTGCTCGATCGCGCGCAAGCCGAGAAGCCGCGCATGGCGCAGCTCGCCGACCATGTCGCCGGCTGGTTCATTGCGGCGTTGCTGGTGATCGCCACGGCGGTCGCGGTGTTCTGGACGCTGCACGACCCGCAACACGCCTTCGCCACTACGCTGTCGGTACTGGTCGTTACCTGCCCGTGTGCGCTGTCGCTGGCGACGCCGACTGCAGTCACCGCGGCCTCGGGGGCACTGACGAAGATTGGCCTGCTGACGACGCGCGGTCACGCGCTCGAGACATTGGCGCGGGTCAGCCATGTACTGTTTGACAAGACCGGCACGCTGACCCGCGGCATGCTGCAGCTCGCCTCGGTCGAGGTGCTGGCGCCAGGACGCGTCGACCGCGAACGGTGCATGCGGCTGGCCGCGGCACTCGAAAGCGGTTCGGAGCACCCGGTCGCACGGGTATTGGTCGCACACGTCGCCGAACGCCCCGAGGTTGTCGGGCTGACGGCCCTGCCGGGGCGTGGTATGGAGGGAACAATCGACGGTCGCCGGTACCGCATCGGCAACGCCGCCTACGTGGGAGAGCTCGGCAATGTCACGGTAGCCGAACCCGGCGACAGCCAGTCAACGCGGGTCTTCCTGGGGGACGACGAGGGTCTCCTGGCGGTGTTCGAGCTGCGCGATGAGCTCCGGCCCGATGCTGCCGAGGCGATCGGCCGTCTGCGCGACATGGGACTGGAAGTCGAAATGCTCAGTGGCGATGCCGCCGGTGCGGTGGCCCACGTCGCCACCGAACTTGGCATCGGGCAGGCCCGGCACGGCATGCGGCCCGACGACAAGCTGGCGCGCGTACGCGAGCTGCAGGCCGCGGGGCACCAGGTCGCGATGGTCGGTGACGGTGTCAACGATGCCCCGGTGCTGGCGGGTGCCGATGTCTCGGTTGCGATGGGGCAGGGTGCGCAGCTGGCACATGCCAGCGCCGACATGGTCATACTGTCCGAGCGCCTGCTGGCACTGCCCGATGGCATCGCCAAGGCGCGGCGTACCCGTACGGTGATCAAGCAGAACCTCGGTTGGGCGTTGTTTTACAACGTCTCGGCGGTGCCGCTGGCCGCCGCCGGCATGGTTGCGCCGTGGATGGCGGCGATCGGCATGTCGATCAGTTCCCTGGTCGTGGTGTTCAACGCGCTGCGCCTCAAGTCTGACTGATCCGCATGGGCACGGATCGGGTCGGGTCAGTCCTGTATAATGCAAAGGCTGTGTCGCCTGCGGTAACGCGGCAACGGGGGCGAATCGCCGTGTCGACGGGCGGGCGGTCGCCAAACGAGGGTTTGAGATGACGATACTGTACCTGCTGATCCCGCTGGCGGTTGGACTGATGATAGTCGCCGCCGCGTTTTTCCTGTGGACGGTCAGAACGGGTCAGTATGACGATCTCGAGGGGCCGGCTCACCGTATCCTGATGGACGACGATGATCCCATGATCCCGGAGAACGCCCGACCGAAGACAAAAAAGAAGCCAGGGTCCACGCCGGGCGGGCGTGCTGACGACGATCCGGCCGGGGAGTGAGGGGAGTTCCATGCAACCGATTTCGGAGACCAGCCATGTTCAGTTTTGACAACTTCGCCATGACCATCGTGATCGCCCTGATCACCCTTGCATGGCTCAGCTTCCTGTCCGTGATCCTGGCCGGCTGACCACGCGGCTATCCTTTGGCACGAAGCCTGTACGCTCGTGTTGCCGGCGGTACGCGGGCGAGCGTTTTTCCGGCGATCTTTCCGATCACACGCGTAAGCCGGACTGGCGCCTGGTGTGGCCGATCAGAACGCCGCTGGATTTCAGCGCAGCAAACGCCCGATTCACGGCACTAGAAAAGATCGACATTCCCTTCGTTCACCGAGTCCTGCTGCACGGCGCTGTCGTTGAGCGTCAGGAAGTCTGCCGCCGCCGCCTGGTGATGTGCCACCAACTGCTCCACCCTGGCGTTGATCTGCGCCGGTTCGAGGTTCTGCAGCGCGCCCCGCTGAATGGCGGCAAAGCCGTGCAGGTAGCGCTCGATCATGCCCGAGCGATGGCGGATCTGCTCGATCAACTGGCTAACGATATCCTCGAACTGCAGTGACACCACGCCCTCCATGACGAGGAAGTGGATCTTCTCCGAGATCTCGGCAATGTGCCTGGACTGATCGCTGGCGCGACTGTTCAGGGTCTCGATCTCCTGCCACATCGACGCGACGTTGCCCTTCGACTGCGCGGCCACGCTGAGGTCGGTGTTGGCGGCCTTTTCAACCGATGCGTTGACCGACTTGATCGACGCCTCGATGTCACTGAGCAGGTTGCGGATCTGGGCGCTGAACTGGCTGGTGCGCTTGGCCAGGCTGCGGACCTCGTCGGCGACGACGGCAAAGCCGCGTCCGGCGTCGCCGGCATGCGCGTCCTCGATGGCCGCGGTCAGCGCGAGCAGGTCGGTCTGCGCGGTGATTGTGTTGACGTCGTTCAGGAGCTGGCTGGCGGTGTCGACCTGTTCGTGCATGTTCGAGAACGTCGTCGCCATCTGGTCGCTGGAGGATTTCAGATCCTGAACCGTGCCGACGAAGCGATCGATCATGTGCTCGGTTTCTTCAGTGAATTTCTTGATGCCGGCCGCCTGTTCCTGCTGTTCGTTGCTGCTGACCAGGACCAGCAGTTCCTCGACCAGTTCGCGCAGCATTTCGCGCTGGCTGCCGGATTCCTCCTGCAGCCCGGTCAGGCTGCCGGTCAGGCGCGACGTCGCGTTCTGAATCACGCTCGAAACCTGGCCCAGCGATGAGCGCAGGCGCTCGAACTGGAGGCCGCTTTCATCGATGACCTCCGTCGACTGGGCATCGTAGCTACGTACTGCCTGCTCGATCTCCCGGTAGCGCGCCGACTGGCGTTTCTGCCAGCCGCGTCTTGCCATGCGACCGTAGACGACCGACGAGACCAGGCCGAACAGGGCCAGGCCGCCGAATACCGTGGATGTCGAGGGAGGCAGGCCAAGTGGTGCGATCGAAGCGGCAATCAGCAGGGCGGTGACGACGAGGCCGATTTCGTCCGGGCGCAGTCTCATCGGGGGTTCTCCGGCATTTGATTTGTCGCTGGTAGCGGCCTGCCGGTGCCGGACTTTAGTTCTTTGCGTGTCCATTGGCACACCCCGGAACGAAACAGCCCGCACGATGGCGGGCTGTGGATGGCGGTGGCGAGCGGGGGTCAGGCCGCGATCGCGTTGCGCAGCTTCTTCATCGCTGCCGCCTCGATCTGGCGAATACGTTCGGCAGAAACGCCGTATTCGGCCGCCAGTTCATGCAGCGTCTGCTTGTCTTCGCTGAGCCAGCGTTTCTGCACGATGCTGCGGCTGCGTTCATCGAGGTCGTTGAGTGCCGAGTACAACTGGTCGCGCTCCGACTGCTCGGTATCGGCACGCTCGAGTACGCGCGACGGCTCGTGGCTGAGGTCGGGCAGGTAAGCGGCCGGCGCCATCGTGGTACCCTCGTCGTCGTCGCTGTCGGCGCCACCGTCGTAGGAGAGGTCGTAGTTCGCCAGGCGTGATTCCATTTCGAGTACGGTCTCGGGCTTGACGCCGAGGTCGTTCGCGACGTCCTCGACCTCCTGCTGAGAGAACCATCCCAGGCGTTTTTTCGAACTGCGCAGGTTGAAGAACAGCTTGCGCTGCGCCTTGGTCGTCGCGACCTTGACGATGCGCCAGTTGCGCAGGATGTACTCGTGTATCTCGGCCTTGAGCCAGTGCACGGCGAAAGAAACCAGGCGCACGCCCATGTCCGGATCCAAGCGACGCACGGCATTCATCA
>JAGRGW010000007.1:3313-28518 GCA_020445315.1 Gammaproteobacteria bacterium | reverse complement strand
CCCAATGCGATGGCGATTTACGAGCCGGAGCTGCCGTTGAGACCAGGCCTCCTTCCGCTGCTGCCGGGCCTGACGATGCCGGGCTGCATTCGCGATGCTTCGCCGGATGCGTGGGGGCGGCGCGTCATCATCAACAGATCGCTGGGTCGCAAAGGAAATCAGGCCGATCCCGCGCAGCTCGGTGAGCTGACCTATTTGCTGGAATCCGGCTCGGATCGCATTGGCGCCCTGGATTTCCAGCGATCGGCAACAGAGTACGTACCGCGCTCTTCCGCCCAGGCCTCGCTCGACGAACTCGTGCAATCCGCCGAGCGCGTCGAAAAAGGCCTGCCGCTAAGCCCTGAGCTCGACCAGGCGCTGCAGCACGGAACGTCGATTGGCGGCGCCCGTCCCAAGGCGCAAATCGAATCCAGCGACAGGAAATTTATCGCCAAGTTCCTTTCCGCGACCGACCTCTATAGCGTAGTCAAAGCCGAGTTCGTCGCCATGCGCCTGGCCGCCCTGGCCGGTCTCAATGTGGCGCGGGTCTCGCTGTCTGCGGCATTGGGAAAGGACGTACTGCTCGTTGAGCGTTTTGACCGTGAGTTGTCTGATGGTCATTGGCAGCGCAAAGCATTTGTGTCAGCACTCACCATGCTCGCCCTCGATGAAATGATGGGGCGTTATGCCAGCTACGAGGATTTGGCGGAGCTTGTTCGCCACCGTTTCGCGGATGCCAGAGCGACGCTGCGCGAGCTATACGCCCGCCTTGTCTTCAACGTCCTGTGCGGCAACACCGACGATCATGCCCGTAACCATGCTGCCTTCTGGGACGGGAAGATGCTGCAGCTGACACCCGCCTACGACATTTGTCCGCAGCCGCGCACCGGTAATGAAGCCTCACAGGCAATGCTGATTGAGGGTCAGAATAACTTGAGCCGCGTGTCGACATGTATAAACGCGGCGGGGCAGTTCCTGCTTTCTCGTGAGGAAGCCACGCAGATCGCCGCAGGCCTGCTGGGCACAATTGCGGCCCACTGGGATGCCGTCTGCGACGAGGCCTCGCTTTCACCGGCGGACAGAGGTTATTTATGGGGCAGGCAGTTTCTCAACCCCTTCGCGTTTGAAGATCTCAAGGACGATACGGCCTATGTCAAGACGATGGCTGATGACGCGCGCGCTTGAGGACGCGGAGCAAAGTGCAGAAATTTTCGCTTACAGTATTGCCAAGCCGGGCGGGCGGCTGGTGGCGTACCGGTGGAACGGTGAAACCATACTGTCGACGTCGAACTTCGTCTGGGTAGGTGACCCAACCAGGCACTGAATGTCTTGGGCCAGATGAATGTGCGGAAAAGGAGGAGACCGCCTTGGAACTGAATCAGCGGGAACGCTACATGGGCGCGCTGTTGGGACTCGCGGCCGGTGACGCCCTGGGAACCACGCTGGAGTTCACCCGGCCGTCGCCGCAGCCGCCGTTGACCGACATGGTGGGCGGTGGCCCGTTCGGGCTCGAGGCCGGGCAGTGGACAGACGACACCTCGATGGCGTTGTGCCTGGCAGAGAGCCTGGTTACTGTCGGCGGTTTCGATCCGGCCGACCAGATGCATCGCTACCTGCGTTGGCGGGACGAAGGCCACCTGAGCAGCACTGGCCGCTGCTTCGACATCGGCGGCACCGTCAGCGGTGCGCTGCACCGCTTCGCCGAAACCGGTGACCCCTTCGCAGGCGAGACGCACCCGCACGCCGGGGGCAACGGGTCGTTGATGCGCCTGGCACCGGTCGCGCTGGCGTATGGCCATGACACGGCAAAGGCCGTGAAGCGGGCAGGCGAGATGTCGCGCACGACGCACGGCGCTCCCGAGCCCGTCGATGCCTGCCGTTACTACAGCGTCCTTCTGGTTGGCGCCCTCGACGGTCTGGCCAAGGCAGAACTGCTCGACGAGGGATATCGCTTTTTTCAGGATGATCCGGCTGCACCGGCGCTGGCGCCCGCCATCGCGGACATCGCGGCTGGTTCGTTTCGACGGCGCCAGCCGCCGGAGATTCGCGGGACAGGCTACGTGGTGCAGTCGCTGGAGGCTGCGCTATGGGCCTTCTGGCATGCGGAAGATTTCGAGTCCGGCGCACTGGCTGCCGTCAATCTCGGCGAAGACGCCGACACCACCGGTGCGATCTACGGACAACTCGCCGGTGCCTGTTTTGGTGTCGAGGATATTCCGGCGCGATGGCGTGCATCGCTGGCGATGGCCGACCGGATCGTCGAGTTTGCCGAGCAGTTGTTCGAACTCCGCCAGCGGTTGGCAGCGCGGGACGGAACCTGAGGATGCGGAACAGTCTCATGCATCCGCTGCGGATCGACACCATCACGTTGCCGTCCGGCGGGCGTATCAACATGACCCCGTGTCCCGGCAAACAGCAGGCGGGTGCTGCGACCGGGCCATGGGCGCGGGATCTCGAAACGGACCTGAAGGGGATCTGTGCCTGGGGGCGCTGGCGCTGGTCGATAACGGGCGTTCCGGAAGTCGTCGCTGGCCTTGAGGGTACGTAGCGATGCCACAACCACTCCCGCCGGGGCTCTACGAGCAATTGCTGGACGAGGCGCTGCAGCAACGCATGGCGGCTGCCCCGGAGCTGCGGGCGATTCTGCGCCAACTGGATGACGAGGCCGCACCGGAGACCTATGCCCGGTTCGTGGCTCGGCTACTGCAACAGGCGCTGCGCCAGCTGAGACCGGGCGACCGACTGCCATTGTTGAACCGCCTTGTCGACCTGCTGGCAGCGCAGGATGGACTCGACTACCTGCAACGCCGGCACCTGCTGGCCGGTGACAAGGTTGTTCTGACTGAAATGCGTTCGCAGGCAGACCCACTGCCGCGCCCGGTCACCCCGCTCGACAGCAGTGCGCTGCTGACCGGGCAGGGTGGCGATCCGTCGCTGGAGCACGAGTTACGCACCGAGATGGCCAGTGCCGATCGCGTCGATATGCTCGTGTCGTTCATCAAATGGTCGGGGCTGCGGCTGCTTGTGCCGGCGTTCGACGCGATGCGGCAACGGGGCGTGCCGGTGCGCATACTCTCGACCAGTTACATGGGCGCGAGCGATCCGGCGGCACTGGAATGGCTGGCGCGCCAGCCGAACGTCACGGTGCGCCTGTCGTACGACACGGCCGGCACGCGGCTGCATGCCAAGGCCTATCACTTCTGGCGCGACAGCGGCTTTTCCACGGCCTACATCGGCTCGGCCAATCTTTCTCATGCGGCGATGACCCACGGGCTCGAGTGGACGGTCAAGGTGACCGCGCAGGACATGCCGCACATCCTCGATCGCTTCGGTGCCGAATTTTCCGCCTACTGGGAGAGCCGTGAATTCGAGGCGTTCGACGAGACCCAGTTCGAGCGCTTCCGCGCGGCCATCGGCCGTTATCGGCAACCGGAAGCGGCTGCGCCGCGTTTCTTCGCCGAGATCCACCCGCGTCCGTATCAACAGCGTATCCTTGAGGCACTGCAGGCGGCGCGCGGACAGGGAAGAACGCGCAACCTGGTGGTGGCCGCGACCGGTACCGGTAAGACAGTGGTGGCCGCACTCGATTACCTCGATCAGGTGGTCGCGCAGGGGGAACCGCCGACACTGCTGTTCGTCGTCCATCGCAAGGAGATCCTGCAGCAGGCCCTGGACTGCTTTCGCGGCGTGTTGCGCGACCAGAATTTTGGTGAACTGCTGGTCGACGGGCATTACCCCGCGCAATGGCGCCACGTCTTCGCCTCCGTCCAAGGTCTCAATCACCACCGGCCATGGCGCACCCTGGGCGCGGACCACTTCGCCCACCTGGTCGTTGACGAGGCACACCATGGCACGGCCTCCAGCTACCGGCCGTTGTTCGAGCAACTGGAACCGAAGCAGCTGCTGGGGCTGACCGCGACCCCGGAACGCATGGACGGTTCGTCGATCCTGCCCGATTTCGACGGCGAGATGACTGCCGAGATCCGCCTGCCCGAGGCGCTGGCGGAAAAACTGCTGTGTCCGTTTCATTACTTCGGCGTCGCCGATAACATCGACCTCTCCGCGGACACGTTCTGGCGCAATGGCCGCTATGCCGGTGATGCGCTCGAGCAGGTGTTCACCGGTGACGATATCCGTGCCAGGCAGCGGGTCGACCTGGTCCTGCAGGCGCTGCGCCGCTACCAGCCGGAACTCGACGAGGTGCGCGGCGTGGGGTTCTGCGCCGGCGTGAAGCACGCCCACTACATGGCCGATCACTTCAACCGCGCAGACGTTGCCGCTGCCGTGGTCGTGGGCAGCACGCCCCGGGAGGATCGCGAACGTCACCTGCGTGCCTTGCGCGACGGGAGCCTGCGTTTTCTCTTTACCGTCGACGTCTTGAGCGAGGGCGTCGACGTCCCGGAGATCAACACGGTGCTGTTCCTGCGCCCGACCGAGAGCCTCACCGTGTTCCTGCAGCAGCTGGGGCGCGGTCTGCGCCATGCGCTGGGCAAGGACTGCCTGACGGTGCTCGACTTTGTCGGCCAGACCCATCGCCGCTACCGCCTCGACAACCGCTTCGCCGCGCTGCTGATGCACCGGCGCCAGCGCATCGACCGCGAGATCGAGAACGATTTCCCCAACCTGCCACCGGGCTGCAACATCCAGCTCGAACGGGTGGCGCGGGAGCGTGTCCTGGCCAAGGTCAGGGCGGTGCTCGCCAACCTCGCCGAGTACATACCCGAGACCATCCGGACCTGGCCGGCGGAGAGCGACCGCCCGCTGACCTTCGGCAATTTCATCGCCGCGACCGGCCTGTCACCGGTCGAGGTGCTGCGCCGACGCAGCTGGAGCGAATGGAAGGCGCAGGCGCTGCAGCAACCGCCGCCCGACGATGCCGACATCGCCGCACTGCGCAAGGCCCTTTCGCGCATCGCGCTGCGCAGCGATACCGAGCTGCTGCGCCAGTTGGCTGCCGGCGCTCGACCGCTTCCACTCGAAGACGAACGCGTTGGGATCGCGCTGCACTACCTGCGCTGGGGCAGGACGGGGTCAGCCCTGGACATCGACCGGGTGGCCGAGTCGACGGCGCGTTGGCAGGCCAACCCATCCATTGTTGCCGATGCCGCCGAGATCGCCGCCTGGCGCCTTGCCCATCCAGCGACACCGGTTCGTGATATCGTTCTGCCGTTCCCCTGTTTTCTCAAGCTCCACGCCGAGTACGGTTCGGCTGAGATCAAGGCCGCGCTGGGGCTGGCGACGCTGGCGACCGGTGGCCCGACCGGGCAGGGGGTGATCCATGCCCCCGGGCACAAGTGCTACATTCATTTGGTCACCTTTCGCAAAGATGCACGCGCCTTTTCGCCGACGACGCGCTATCGCGACTACCCTGTCAGTGCCACGAGGCTGCACTGGGAGAGCCAGTCGACCACGACCCGGGCCTCGCCGACCGGGCAGAACTACCGCCACTTCCGCGAGCGCGGCTACACGATCTTGTTTTTCGCCCGCGTCGAACGCCAGGTCGCTGGCGAGACGGCGCCGTTCGTCTACCTGGGACCGGCGAGCGACTTGCTCGACGCCGGCGGCGACCGGCCGATCCGGATGCTGTGGGAACTCGAATACCCGATGCCCGCGGGCCTGCTGGAAGAGGCCTTGCCGGTCGCCTGAGGTTTCGCGATCGGCCGCGCCCCGCGATAATCGGCGCCATGCTGTTCGCTGATTCCAGGGCTCATTTCTTCCGTCCGCTGACCGGCAAGTACCGGGCACAGGTCGTCGACTGCCTGGGGATGTTCTACCAGCGCCTGTACGGCGCGCTCGCCGACTATAGCCGCAGCTTTTCGCGCGACCAGGTGATCGAGATCTTCGAGGAGGCGATCGCCCGCAGCCCGGTGTTCGACGATGACGAGCAGGACGCGTTCAGCACGACGCCGCGGACCCAGCGTGAGCAGGCCAGCTGGGTGCTCGGCCTGCTGCTGCAACATGGTTGGCTGGAAGACCCAATGGACGAGGCCACGATGCAGAAGACCTACGCCTTCTCGCGTCACGGTCGCCTGTTCACGCAGCCGATGGTGGACGCGGCGGGCAGCCGTTTCCGCACCCGCCATCGCAACACCCGCAACACGCGCAACGCGCTGAAGTCGTTTCTCGACCGCGGCGAGGTGTACGACCTGCTCGACGCCTACGAGTATTCGGAACGCATCGTCGCGGATTTCTCCGACGTCATCGCCGAGCTCGACGAGCGGCGCCGCCAGCTGGTGCGCGAGATCGAGTCGCAGCAGGTCGTGCAGCGCGCCTCTGACGAGTTCTTCGATTTCATGGAGAAACGCTTCATGCCGGATATCGCGATCCGCCTGTCGGCCGACTCGGTGGAGAAGTATCGCGACGAGATCGGCGAGCTGATCGAGCGCGTCAAGCGCAAGCGCAAGGAGTTCAAGGCGCAAGCAGAGCGCGAGCTGCGCCGTGCCGCCCCCGAGCTGGTAACCGATCCCTATCGCTCGGTGCTGTTCATGATTCTCGACGGCATCGAGCAGCGCATGCACAACGCCTCGGCGGTGATGCTGCCGGCCCTGCGCCAGGCGTTGAACGGCTTCACCCGCCGCGCCGACATCATCATGCGCCAGCTCAGTTACAGCGGCGGACCGGGCCACGACCGTCTCAGGCAGCTGATGCAGCGCCTGCGCCGGGCCGACGACAGCCAGCGCGAGGCGGCGCTGCAACGGGCCGGCGCGGCCCTGGCCAGCCTGTCGGCTGGCCTGCCCGATATCGACACCCTGCGCCTGCTCGCGGCACGCAGGCCGCGCGTCGTCAACCGCGCCATCGAGGAGGCGGCCGACCACGACATCGAGACACGCCGCCGGCTGTTCGTGCAGGCGGCGCTGGACCTGGCATTCACCTTCAGCAGCCGGAAACAGCGCGACTACGTCGTGGCGGCGCTCAGCGAGGGACATCGCATCCATTCGCAGAACCTCCCAGTGCGTGATGCCCGCGAGCTATTGATGAGCGCGCATGCCATCGAGATCGGCAGCTTGGCCGCCGATGGATTCGCGTTCAGGGTCACGCCGACCCGGCAGCGGGTCAAGACCGACTATTTCGAAGCCACCGACGAATTCACCATCGAACTGATCACGGGGCCGGACAATGTGGCTTGACGACCTGGAGCAACGCCTGGAAAAGGCCGGTGTCACGCTCGACGAATACCGCGAGCTGTGCCTGCGCCTGCTCAACTACGGCGTGCTGTGCCGCGACGAGAGCCAGGTCGAACAGCAATTGTATGACCGCTTCATCCGCGTCAGCGAGCCGGTCGAGGATTACCTCGGCATCGTCGGTATCCGCCTCTACCATGACCGTCGTTTCGCCTACGTGCGCCTGTATCCGCCGGGCAGCCGCGTGCCGGGCATGGAGGATGCCCCTGGCGAGGCGTTCGCCGGCGGGCTGCGCGCGCGCCTGCGCCAGGACGAGGTCGCGCTGTTGCTGGTGCTGCGCCAGCTGTACGACAAGGCGCTGCGCGAGGGCCAGCTGGACGACGCCGGTTTCGTCACCGAGTCGCTGGAGTCGATCGGCATCGCGATGCGCAACCAGCTCGGGCGCGGCCTCCCGGAGAAGCTCACCGAGCGCCGGCGCGTGTTCGAGCGCCTGCGCCGGCTGCGCCTGGTGCGCTATCGCCAGGACCAGCCGCTGGAAGGCGGCGAGGCCGGATTGAAGATCCACCCGATGATCGTGACGTTCGTCACCGACGAGGCGCTGGACGCGCTGGACGAGGCCCTGCCGTCGGACCCGGACGACGAGGGCGGTGACGACGGGGAGCCCGACGATGTTTCTTAAACGCTTCATCTTCATCAACTGGGGCAATATCCCGACGCTGGATTTCGAGTTCGGGCCGATCAACCTGTTCTCCGGCGGCAACGGGTCCGGCAAGACGACCGCCGCTGACGCGATCCAGACCATCATGACCGCGGCGCACGAGAACCTGTTCCAGTACAACCCGGGGCAGGACGAAACCACGCAGCGCGGGCGCGGCGGCAAGCGCGTGCGCACGCTGGCCTCGTACGTGCTGGGCTGCGACGACGGCAGTTACGCCCGGCTGGAACCCAGCGATGGTTACCTGGCGGCAGTCTTCCACCCGAACAACGACGAAGCGGCCGAGCCGTTCACGGCGCTGATCGCGGTGCGCGCCTGGCTGGAACGGGCCGGCAGCCACGCGGTGGCGCGCGAGGACGTCGCCCAGTTCTATGTCCTGCCTGGCGTCGAGCTGACCCAACAGCAGTTGGTCGACGAGGCCGCGGGCAGCCGCCAGGTATTGCCGGTCACCGAGTTGCAGACGCGCCTGGTCCAGGCCCTGGGCAAGCGGCGGGTCGAGCGCTACGACGGCAAGAAGGCCTACCTGCGGCGCCTGTACGGCGCGCTGCGCGGCAAGCCGGAGTCGGTGTCGGACATGGAGGCGGTTGCCGCGGCGCGGGCGTTCTCGCGTTTCATGGCCTACAAGCCGGTCAAGAGCATCGACCGCTTCGTGGCCGACGAGATCCTCGAACAGCGGGACCTGGGCGAGGCGATCCGTTCGGTCTCGTCGCAGTTGAAGACCATCCATGGCATGGAGCGCGACGCCGCGCAGCTGGTCGAGTCGATCGACACGCTGGCTCGGGCCGAGGGCCATGCGCAGACCTACATCGCGCACTGGATCGACCTCAACCTGCTCGATTACACGCTGGCCAAGGCCGAGTTCGAGTTGCGCCAGCAGGACTTCCTGCACGGGCGCGAGCAGCAGCGCGACGGCCGCCGCGCGCTGCAGGACACCGACAACGCGATCGTGGTGGCTGGCGACGAGGCGCGCTCGGTGCAACAGCAGCTGATCACCGTCGAGGCGCAGCGGCAGGGGATCTCTGCGCTGCAGAAGAAGGACGAACTCGAACAACAGGGCCGGGTGCTGGACACCGCGCTGCGGGACGCGGTGCGCCGGGTACTGGACGAAGACCAGGCGATTACCGCGAACATCCAGGCGACACGCGAGATCGGGCGCCTGCTGGCAACGCCCGGGATTGGCGACGCCCTGCCGCAGCTGGCCGGGCTGCAGACCCAGGCCAGCGTGCGCGCGGTCGAGGCGTCGGCGAAATCGGTGCTGGCAAACATCCACGACCTGGTGCAACGCGATGCGGTCGGCACGGTATCAGCGATCGAGCAGCGCCAGGATGCCCTGCGAGAGGTGCAGTCGGCACACAACCAGTGGTATGCCCTGTGGCACGACCGCTCCGCCGGCGGTCAACGTGACCCGCTGGCCGAGCTGGCGCATGCGCGCAAGGCGCGCTACGGCTCGCTGGGCGCCCAGCGCGTCGACAAGCAGCGCGAGATCGCCAGGCTCGATGCCAACGAGGTCAGCTACCCGGGCTACGTCGAACGGGCCCTGAACGCGATCAGGCAACAGTGCCCGGCGGCCGATCCGCGCGTGTTGTGCGACCACGTCGAGGTCCGGGACCCGCGCTGGCAGTCCGCCATCGAGGGGTATATCGGTAGTGCGCGCTACGCGATCCTGGTTACCGAGGACTTCGAGTCGGAGGCAATTCGCATCGTGCGCCGTCTCCCCGGACGCGACAACCGGGCGCGGGTGATCCAGGGGGCGAAGGCGGCCGAGGACGCGGCGAGGGTGCGACTCGACGAGGACTCGATCATCCACGTGCTGGAGTTCAGCCATGCCGTGGCCAGGGCCTACCTCGTCGCCAGCTATGGCACCGTGCTGCGCGTCGACTCGGCCGAGCAGCTGCGACGCACCCGGCGCGGCGTCACCGAAGACGGCATGGGTTCCGGCAACTACGCGATGTGGCGCTGTGACGTGCCCGACAGCGAACTGGTATTCGGCGCGGCGGCACGCGAGAGGGCCCTGCGGGCGAAGCGCGACGAACTGGCGGTGCTCGAACAAGAGTGGCACCAGGCCAACGACCAGATGCAGCAGAGCGAGTCGCTGTTGCGCAGCGTCGACAGCCTGCGCCAATCGGAATATGGCGATGCGCTGCAGGAGGTGGCGTCGATCCAGCGCCGGATCGACGAGACGGCTGCGCTGCTCGGGCAGCTGGACCTGTCCGAACACCGCGACCTGGAGGACCGTCTACAGCAGCTACAGCGCAGGATCGACGAGCTCGACGCCAGGAAAGCGGAGCTGAACAGTCGCAAGGGACGTCTGCAAACCGAGCTCGAAGGTATCGAGCAGCAGATCAAGGCGCTCGGCGCGCTGCAGGAGCGCAACCGGGAAAAGGTCGAGACACACGAGGCTGCCCTGCAGGGTATCGCCGCGGTGTGGCCGGACTTCGACGTTGGCGCGCGTCTCGACGGGGCCGACGGCGAGGCGAAGACGCTGCAAGTCGAGTCGGCGACGGCCCAGCGCGCCGAGACCGAACGCCTGCTGCACGCGGCGGAGCGCCGTACCGCGGAGGAGATACAGGCCCACAACCAGCGCTGCCGGCCATCCGACCAGGTGGCCTACGCGCCGTTCAGCGGCGACTACGGGCCGGACCTGTTCGCGTCGATCTGTGCCGTTAGCCGCGAGCTCGACCGTGTCCACAACATCCTCAAGAACAACATTCTGGTGGATAAGCACCGCGCCCTGGCCGAGCTCAAGGCGGCCTTCAACAATGCCTTCGTGTCACACCTGTGCCACGCGATCTACCAGGCGCTCGGCGAGGGCCGGCGCCAGATCGACCTGCTGAACCGGGAGCTGCAGCATCACCAATTCGGTGCCGACCGCGAGACGTTCCGGTTTGCCGGCGAATGGGTGCCGGAGTACCGCGACTACTCGCGTTTCTTCGAAGACGTGGTCAAGACGCCCGGACTCGGTGACGAGGTCAACCTGTTCGACGCCGCGCTGAGCGAGCGTTCGGACAGGGTGCGCGAAGAACTGATGGCGCTGTTGCTCGACGAAGACGAGGGCAAGGCCATGCGTGACCTGGCGCGCATTGCTGATTACCGCAACTACCGGCGCTACGAAATCTACAAGGAGGTGGAGGGCAAGGAACCGATACCGCTGAGCGAGTACGGCACCGGCTCCGGTGGCCAGCTGGAGACACCGGCCTACATCATTCGCTCCGCGGCCATCACATCGGCGTTCCGGTTTGCCGAGGGCGGTGTGCACCTGCGCATGGTGCTGGTCGACGAGGCCTTCTCGAAGATGGACGAGACGCGTTCGCGCGAGGTTATCCGCTACCTGTCGGAGTCGCTGGGCCTGCAGCTGCTGTTCATCATGCCGACGAGCAAGTGCGGGCCGTACATGGACCTGATCAGCAACGAATTCGTGTTCGCCAAGGTGCCGAGTGTGACGCGGCGCGGAGAACTGAACACGCGGGTGCTGGTGGACCGCAAGCAGGTCAACGAGGCGCGTGTGCGGGAATTGTGGGAGTCGCACCGCCGCTCGGTCTACCAGCAGGCGGCCTTCGACTTCATGGAAGAGTTCGCCGCTCAATGACGCGGATGGTTCCCGCTCGCCCGCAGTGGCTGGATGACGAACCGGAGGTGGTCGCGCTGCTGGGCGCCTTTCTCGACAAGATGGACCGGATGCCGGCCAGCGATCGGGTACGGCTGCCGACGGTTGCGATCACCCTCACCATCGCCCCCAGGCTGCATGCGCACGACGAGGCCGCGGATCGTACCTGGGCGCTGCTGCGCAGCCTCGAGGGACAACTGTTCGAGATCCGGCTGAAGCGCGGGCGTCAGCCGTTCGACCCGGAATACGTCGGCGCCTCCCTGCGGTTCCTGGAACCGGCGGAGGCCACCTGTCGTGACTGGATGGACCGGCCCCGGCCGGGGCGCTACGCGGATGCGTGGCGGGCCGCGGTCGAACGGAATGCCGACTATTTCGCGGATTGCGGCGCGTGCCTGGTGGTCACGCGCCCGGTCAAGGTCGCGGGTCGGTCTGCGGCCGAAGTCGTCGATGCGCTGGCCCGGATCGGGCAGCTGCCGTCGGCGACTTTCACGCTGCGGCAACTGAGTGCGCGCCTGTTCTGGGGGCATTCGAAATTGCTGGATGCCCGCGAGGACCTGCTGGCACAGTTGTTCCCTGGCTTCACGCTCGCGCCGCGACCGGTACTTCTACAGGTCTGCCTGCCGAGGTCGTGCCGCGGCGTGTTGTTCGTCGAGAACCTGGATAGCTATTTCCAGGCAGTGGCCGGGCGACTGCCGGACGCGTCGGACCTGGCCTTCGTCTACGGCGCCGGCTTCCGGGGCAGCGCCGGGCGTGTCCGCAGCCAGGACGGTGTCAGCCTGCACTACCAGGGTGATTCGGACAGGGCTCGACAGGCGTGGTTCGAGGCCGGGTGGTTCGGGGCCGGAGGCGGGGACTGGCCGGCCTGGTTCTGGGGCGACCTGGATTTCTCCGGGATGGCGATCCTGAAGGCGCTGCGCCAGCGATTTGGTGACGTCCGTGCCTGGCAGCCCGGTTACGCGCCGATGTTGCAGCTGTTGCGCGCAGGCGGTGGTCATGCGCCGGTCGAGGCGGACAAGGTGGAGCAGGCGGACCCGGGCGTGACCGGGTGTGCCTACGCCGATGGCAAGCTGCTGCCGGCGATGCGGGAACTCGGTCGGTTCGTCGACCAGGAGGTGGTTTGAAAAGGACCGCTGACCGCCCTGTCGATTACCCCTATTGGCTTGCCGCCGCCCTCACCCGCGGAGGAGATCGAACCTGGGTCAGGATTCGCCAGGAAACAGCCGCACCGGGTGGGTCAGTATCGGATGCAATTCCATTGCGCTTTGGCTACGGTGTCAGGGGTCGCGTGATGCATTTCCGAAGTGGCGGATCTGCGTGTCGTGAAAACATTCATTGCCACTATTGCGAAAATTCAGGCTACGCATGCCGGCAAAACCGTACGATCCAACCGGATATAACCCGCTCCAGCCCAAACTGACAGCAGTAACCAGTGCATCGAGGGCTTCATGCTGATTCTCGTCATCAACTCCGGTAGTTCGTCCATCAAGTTCCAGTTGCTGGACATGGAGGACGAATCGCTGCCGCTTTCCGGCGTCCTTGAGCGCATCGGCGAATCCAGCGCCGAGCTCAGCATCATCTCGGGTGACGGATCCACGCGCTCGCAGTTCGTGGATGCCCCCGGCCATGACCAGGGGATGACGTTGATCCTCGACGCGTTGCGGTCGTCGGCCGTGTTGACAGAGGGTCGGCCATTGACCGCTATCGGCCACCGGGTGGTGCATGGTGGCGAGACATTCCGCGCCCCGGTGTTGCTCGACGACGTCAGCCTGGAGCAGGTAAGGGACTGCATACCCCTGGCGCCGCTGCATAACCCGGCGAACCTGGCCGGTATCGAGGCCTGTCGCCGCCTGTTCCCCGGGTTGCCCCAGGTGGCGGTGTTCGACACCGCGTTTCATCAGGACATGCCGGAATCGGCCTGGCGTTACGCGGTGCCGGATGACTGGTATCGACGTTACGGCGTGCGGCGTTACGGCTTTCACGGCACCTCGCACGCCTATGTCGCACGGCAGGCCGCCACCTGGTTGGGACGCCCGCTGGAGCAGTGCAACCTGATCACCCTGCACCTGGGCAACGGCGCCAGTATCAGCGCCATCGAGCAGGGTCGTTGCCGCGACACGTCGATGGGCATGACGCCGCTGGAGGGCCTGGTCATGGGCAGTCGGTCGGGTGATATCGATCCGGCGATTCCCGCCTACCTGCAGCGTCGCGCGGGATTGACCGCCGACGAAATCGACAGCGTGCTCAACAAGCAGAGTGGCCTGCACGCGCTATGCGGTGACAACGACATGCGGCGTATTCTGGAGCGTGTGGCTGCCGGTGAAGACCAGGCGCGGCTGGCCCTGGACATCTACTGTCAGCGCATTCGCAAGTACATCGGCGCCTACCTCGCGGTGCTCGGGCGCGTCGATGCACTGGTGTTCACCGGCGGCATCGGTGAGCGCGCCGCGCCGGTACGGCGCCAGGTCTGCACGAACCTGGAGCACCTGGGCATCTGCCTGGACGACTCGGCCAACGGCAGCGTGGCCGGGGCCGTGAGCGCCATTCATCGGCAGTCGGCCGATGGCCCAGGCCAGGTTCCGCTGTTGGTCGTTCGTACCAACGAGGAACTGGAAATCGCCCGTCAAACCCGTCAACTCTGCTCCACCCTGCAGCACTGAGAAGTATCGTGACGCATCTCTACATCACCGGAACGGCCCGCCGCAGCGGCAAGTCGGCACTCAGCCTGGGATTCATGGATCGACTGGCCGCGGCCGGCGGCGGGGCGGCTTACTTCCGCCCGGTGCTCACCGATGTCGAAGACCAGGTGCTGAAGTTGATGATGACCCGTTACGGGTCGGAACTGGCGCCGGAGAATCACTACGGCATGCTGGCGTCAGACGCGCACCGCTACTTTGCCGTCGGTGACAAGAAAGAGGTGGTCAAGTGCATCCTCGACCGCTTCCGCCAGTTGGCGCGGCATCAGCGGCACGTGCTCTGCGAGGGTACCGACTTCAGTGGCAGCCTCCCGGGCGCCGACCTGGATTTCAATCTCGAACTCGCCAACCACCTGGGCTGCCGGGTCGTCGTGGTCATCGACGGCTTCCGGCGCAACCAAGAGCAACTGCTGGAGGATCTGCAGAGCCTGCAGGAGGCACTGGACGAGAATCACAGCCAGGTGTTCGCGTTGTTCGTGAACCGGGTGGAACCCGGACTCCCGGCAGACGTGCTCGACCGCCTGAAACTGGCGGTGCGCAATGACACGCCGATCTACCTGCTCGAGCAGCAGCCGGTGCTGGACATGCCCACCGTGGGGGATGTGGCGCAGGCGCTCGGGGCCAGGCTGATCGCCGGAAACCCGGTCGGTCTGGAGCGCGAAGTCGTGCACTTCCAGGTCGCCGCGATGGAGTTGCCGCAGTTTCTCAAGCGTCTCGAGAACGGCAGCCTGGTCATCACGCCGGGTGACCGCAGCGACCTGATCCTCGGCAGCCTGCTGGCGGATGTCAGCAACAAGTATCCGCAAATGGCCGGGGTGTTGCTCACCGGCGGTATTCAGCCGGCGCCCGAGGTGATGAAACTGGTCGAGGGAATGGGCGGGGCCAACCTGCCGATCCTGCTGGTGAAGGAGGACACCTTCGCCACGGTGATGGCCATGAACAAGGTCGAATCCCACCTGGATACGGACAACCCGCGCAAGCTGGCAGCGGCGCTGGCGTTGACCGAGGAACTGCCGTTCGACTGTTGCACCTTGACCGGCGAGAGCGTCGTCGAGCAACCGCAGGTCACGACACCGCTGCGTTTCGAGTACGAGATCATGCAGCGCGCGCGCCATCAGCGTCAGCATGTCGTGCTGCCGGAAGGCGACGAGGAACGGGTGCTGCGCGCCGCCGAGATCCTGCTGTTGCGCGAGGTGGCCGATATCACGCTGCTAGGCGATCCCACCGTGATCCGGGCCAAGGCCTCGCGCCTGGGTCTGCACATAGACCGGGCGCAATTGATCGACCCGGTGAACTCACCGCTGCGTCAGCGTTACGCCGAGGCACTGCACGAGGCGCGCAAGCACAAGGGCATGTCGCTGGAGCGGGCCCTGGATACGGTCGAGGACGTCAGCTACTTCGGTACGCTGATGGTGCACTGCGGCGATGCCGACGGCATGGTGTCGGGCGCGGTCCACACGACGCAGCACACGATTCGACCGGCGTTCGAGGTGATTCGCACGGCGCCGGGCCACCAGGTGATCTCCAGCGTGTTCCTGATGAGCCTGGCCGACCGGGTGCTGGTCTACGGCGACTGTGCCGTCAACCCGGACCCCAACGCCGAGCAGCTGGCCGAGATCGCGGTCACGTCGGCGGCCACGGCCGAGCGTTTCGGTATCGCACCGCGGGTGGCCATGCTGTCTTACTCGACGGGTGATTCCGGCGTTGGCGCTGCGGTGGAGAAGGTCCGGCAGGCCGTGGCCCTGGCGCGCCAGAAGGCGCCTTGGTTCAAGATCGAGGGGCCGATTCAATACGATGCCGCCGTCGACGCATCGGTGGCGCGGACCAAGATGCCGCAGAGCGATGTCGCCGGGCGCGCCACGGTGTTCATCTTCCCGGACCTGAACACCGGCAACAACACGTACAAGGCCGTGCAGCGAACGGCCGGCGCCGTCGCGATCGGCCCGATCCTGCAGGGCCTGAACAAGCCGGTCAACGACCTCTCGCGTGGCTGCACCGTCACCGACATCGTCAATACCGTCGCCATTACCGCCATCCAGGCCCAGGGCGGTCGGTAACGCGCGTGTCTCCCGTTTGACCGTGGCGCCGGTTCGACCGACAGCCCCAAAATGACCGCAATCGCTGCGGGCTGTTGATGAACGCCCCGGCGTAGGCTTCAATTCGACGAGGTCCCGTCGATGCCCTGCGGTTCGTCGCGACCGATGGTCTTAAAGGGGGTTCTCCATGTTGCTTCGTCGTGTCCTGTCGTCGTTGGTTCTGGGTGTGGCCCTGTTGCTCGGACGCGGTCTGCTTGCCGCTGAAGCGGACATCGTGTTGCTCGATGGCCGCATCCTGAGCGTCGATCCGGATTTTTCCATCCACCAGGCGCTGGCCGTCAGGGACGGGCGTAT
Organism: Gammaproteobacteria bacterium; assembly: GCA_020445315.1. GTDB lineage: Bacteria > Pseudomonadota > Gammaproteobacteria > Chromatiales > Chromatiaceae > Thiosocius. The sequence goes on along the minus strand of JAGRGW010000007.1, from coordinate 12,016 downwards.
CCTGGCCGTCGGTAAGTCCGACGAGGTCCGCAAGCTGGTCGGCACGGAGACGGAAGTCATCGACCTGGCCGGGAGATCGGTCATCCCCGGGCTGATCGACAACCATGTCCACATCGTCCGAGGCTCACGCCAGTGGCATCGCGACGTGCGCCTGACCGGGGTCCACACGCGCGCCGAAGCCAGGCGACTGATTGCCGGGCGTGCGCAGAAACTGGGCCCGGGTGAGTGGGTCGTTGTCATGGGTGGCTTCACGCCGCAGCAGTTCGACGACGACAGGTCGCCGTTCACCCGGCAGGAACTCGACGACGTCGCACCGGACAATCCCGTCTTCGTGCAGTTGCTGTTTGGTACCGGTTTCGCCAACAGCGGGGCGTTCAGCGAAATCGGCATCGAGGACGACACCGATATCGCCTGGTTGGAGATCGCCAACGACATCGATCTCGACGACGCCGAACGCCCCACCGGTGTAGTGCGTGGTGCGGCGATGCGGCGCATGCTGGCGAGGATTTCAGAACCCGAGCCAGAGGAAGCGAGACAGCGCGCGCTCGGCTTGATCGGCGACCTGCACGCCATGGGCGTGACCAGTGTCATCGATGCCGCCGGCTCCGGTCTGACGCTGGATTTCTACGATGCCTTCGAATCGCTCGACCGTGACGGGCGCCTGAAACTGCGTATTTTCAGCCTGTACAGCCCGCCTGCTTACGAACCGGGAGAGGAGGGCCAACTCGCCGGCGAACTCGAACGGCTCGCGTTCTTCCAGGACAGCGATTTTTTTCAGCGGGTTGGTGTGGGCGAGCGCCTGTACAACCCGATTCACGATTCCATGCTGCAGCCGGCGGCCAGCAGTCCAGCGCACAGGAATACCTTCGCCGGCCTGGCACGGCAGGTCGCGGCAAAGGGGTTGAGCCTGCAGCAGCACGCGACGCATCCGGCATCGATGACCCAGCACCTGGAAGCGTTCGAGGAAATCAACGCGACATACCCGATCGGTGACCTGCGCTGGGCGTTCCATCATGCTGACGGCATCGACGGCCAGGTGATCGAGCGTGCCAAGGCGCTGGGTATGGGCATCGCCTCGCACAGCCGGCGGCTGATCTCCGGGCGGAGTTTCAACCATCCGTTGGCGATGCTCGCGTTTGGCAATCCGCCGCTGCGCACCCTGCAGGATTCGGGCATCACGTGGGGACTCGGCACCGATACCATGGTGGTCAACCAGTCCAATCCGTTCTACACCTTGTGGTGGGCCGTCAGTGGCCGGGCGATGAACGGCGACAAGCTGACTGATGAGACCGTCAGCCGCGAGGAGGCACTGGTCGCGCATACGCGAAGCAATGCCTGGATGGCTTTCCGTGAGCACGATCTCGGCAGCCTCGAACCGGGCAAACTCGCCGACCTGCTGGTGCTGGACCGGGATTACCTCGGCGTGCCCGAGGTCGAGATTCGTGCCATAAAGCCCGTGATCACGATGGTCGGTGGTGAGATCGTCTATTGGGCACCGTAACCGGTTGCCTGTCGATGTCGTTGCACGCCCGCCGTTTAAGCGGGCAACGTCGATTGTCCGAAAGCCGGTTCCGCGGGCTGCCGGCGTCGGCGCTCGATTCGCTGCCAGACACGTTCGTGGAAATAGAAGGCCACGGTGTTGACCGCCGGTTCAACCATCGCGACGACACCACCAATAACGACGTCACCGGTCAGCACGTAGGCGACGGTAAAGGCGATCACGAAATGCATGACGGCAAAGGTTGTGGTCTTGATCATCATCCGGCTCCGTTCGGTATCACGATGTTGAGTAAATGATAATAGTTATCAATATTGGTGCAAATTGATTGTTGCTTTGGGATTGATCGTTTTTCACTATCGATGGCCGGCTGCGGTCACCGTGCCTGTCGTGGCATTCGGAGCCCCGGCGAGCACTCATGGCATTGCGGCGGCAAGCGGGGCACTTGCCACACCGTGGGGGCGGTGCCATCTGACCAGGCCGGGTATTCGAGTGTGACGCGTCGGATCGTTTCCCTGTTCTGCTGCCTGCTCGTTTCCGGCGCGCTGGCCTCCGACTTGCCAACGTACGAGGTCTCGCCCATTGGCTGGGTTCGAAAATCAGAAGGCAAGGTTACGATCGAGATCGAACCGCGCTACCAGCCGGCCCTGCTGGGGCTCGATCAGTTCGACAGTATCTGGGTCTTTTACTGGTTCGATCGCAACGACACCCCGGAGAAAAGGAACATCCTCCAGGTGCACCCGCGTCGTAACCCGGACAACCCGCTCCGCGGCGTGTTCGCCACCCGGGCCCCGGTGCGTCCCAACCTGATCGCGCTCAGCCGTTGCCGCATTGTGTCGATCGATGGCACCACCATCACGATCGACGGGATCGATGCCTACGCGGACACGCCGGTGCTGGATATTAAGCCCTGAGTATCAGTCACTGTCGTCGTCCAGCGGAAACGCGGCCACCGCGTCCAACTGGGCGAGGGATTCCTGGGAGATGCCCTGTAGCTCACCGGCCATGCCGATGATGTTGCTGGTGATCCGCTCCAGTTGCCCCTCGCGCTTCTTCCAGAGGCGGGCCATGGCCTTCTTCTCGGCCTCCAGGTCGGCCTTCATGGCGTCGTAGGCTTCGATGACACCGCGGATCTTCTGCGCGAACTGGGGACTGCACAGGTAGTCGTAGAGCGCTTCGGCCTTTTCGTTACGGCCTTCGTTGATCACTTTCTGTTTCTGCGACTCGATCAGGATCGTGCGCAGCGCCTGTGCCACCGGCTCGATGGTGTTGGGACGCACCAGCCAGATCCCTTCGTGTTGCAGAAAGGCTTCCTGTCCGTTGCCGGGAAACGCGGTGCTGACCAGCACGGCGATCTCGGCACCGGCGGATTGCTGGTCGTCCTTCAGCTTCTGTACCCAGCTGTTGGCCCAGTTCCGGGTGTTCTTCGTCTCCCAGATGATCCGGCCGCAGTTCGCCCCGGCACGCGTCGTGACGGTCTGTAACACGTCGGCCCCGTGCGTGCCTTTGGCCACCGGCGACACCTCGTCGAACGGGAAAGTGGACTTCAGGAAATCCTCGAGCTGGAGTTCCAGCACTTCACCCTGCAGCTGCTGTGAACCCTGCTCCAGCTTGCGCTGCAGTTCGGCATTGGCTTTCTGGGCGTCGGCAATCTGCTTCAGCAGCTTGGCTTCTTTCTGTTGGAAGCCCTCGGCAATGCGCGTCTCGAGACCGGCTTTTTCGGCCTCGAGCTGGCGTTCCAGGCGGATATCGAACTCTTTCTGCGCCTCTTCGAGTTCGCGTTTCTGCTGTCGCAGTTTGCGCTCCTGCTCCTGGTACTCGGCCAGCTTTTTCTCTTTGCCGGTCAGGGCCTCCCGCATATCCAGGATCTGCTGCTCGGCATCGGCCCTGGCGGCTTCGGCCGCATGCCGGGCGGCCGACTTCATCTGGGCCTTGAGGTTTTCAGACGCCTCGGCCTGGTCTTTCAGCTGTCCCTGCAGTGCTTCGATCTTGGTTTCGTACGACTTGGCCGCGGCCCTGGATGCCTCGTGGGTGAGACGCGCCTCGAGCGCCTTGCGTTCGCCGGCCAGAACGCGGTCGTACTCGTCCTCGTAGCGCTCGATCATCTGCTGGGTAATCCCGGCATGCAGCGGAAACTCATGGCTGCACTTGGGGCAGGTGATCAGTTCGTCCGCGTTCAGGATGATGCGTTTTTCCATTGGTTTCTCCTCCGTACCGGTGCAATCGCTGCGGCAGCAGGCACCGGCCCTGTGAGTCTGCCACGGTGCGACAGCCGGCCAGCCGCCCGCGACGGGTGCTTCAACGACGGGTTGGCATCCTACCGGTCAAGCGCCGGAGCCAGGCCTCGCAGCATGGCGTCCGCTATCGCGATTCTTTCCTCGCGGTTCCTGTCCCTGGCCACGGGGCCGTCGACGAACAGGCTGGCCAGTCCGTGTACGGACGACCAGGCCAGCAGTTCGGTCGCGCTGAACGCGTGCGGATCTTCGTCCCTGATGGTGCTGACGAACCCTTCCTTGAGGTATCCGGCCAGTCGGTCGGCGGCCGCCACGTAGCGCTCATCGTGGCTGTAGATCGTCTCTTCGCGCCACATCGCGCGGAAGAACGCCGGCCTGTCGAGTGCGAACGTCACGTAGGCCAGGCCCACGGCATGAAACGCCTCCATGTCGGTTCCCTGGACCTCCTGCTTGGCCTGCTCCATGGCATCTGCCAGCTGGTTGATCGCGCGGGTGGCGAATGCCGTCAGCAGGGCGCGCTTGTCGGCGTAGTGGCGAAACGCCGATGAAGGCGACACGCCGACACGCTTCGCGCAGGCCCTGAGTGTCACGGCCTCGATCCCGAACTGGGTCGCAATTTCATCGACGGCATCCAGAAATGACTCGGCCAGGTGGCCGTGGTGGTAGCTGTGATCAGGCTTTTTCATGCTCATGCGGTACTTTTTACCACCACATGTGAACAATGTTAACTTTTTTCGTCCGCCGGGTTGAAAATCGATTCCGATTGCCCTAGATTAGATGTGAACATCGTTAACATGTGATCGATAATTACTAGTTAACCTGTTGTTTAAATTGGAACATTAAGGAGAACCGCTACCATGTCATCGTTCAACTACGCGGGGTCGGACACGGCACGAAGGGGCTGCGCGCATGGCGGTCCCGGCCTGTGCGGGGCAGGGCACTGGAGTGGCGCCAACATCGCTGCCATGGTGTTGGGTTTCATTATTTTCGTGCCATTGGGGATCGTGGTGCTGGTCTGGACGTTGATGGGCAGGCCGGTGCAGGAATTGCCCGCCTGGGTCAGGGAGAAGTGGCGCCAGACTTTTTCCGGTACGCCGTCGGTGTCCCGTGGCGACAGTGACAACGTCGTTTTTAACGAGTACCAGCAGACGCAGTATGATCGAATCCGGGAAATCAAAGACGAGATTCGGCGCCGCTCGGAGGCATTCCGCGCCTTCCGGTCCGACGCGAGGCGTCGGCGGGATCAAAAGGAGTTCGAGGATTTCATGGCGACGAACCCCGACAGCGGCGCCGGGCCGGACCGGTAGACGTTCGCGGCGCCCGGTGCCTGGCACAGCGGATGTGCCGGCCTGCTCCCGGCGCGTTCGCGGCGGAATCGGCACGGGGTACCGGGTAGTCACCCGAATTGCCAACGGCGGGATTCGGTACTTAGATTAGGAAGTTGATCCCGGTACTGACCGGAGCACACCTAATCGCAAGCGGGAAGGCCGACCAGATGGCATCGGTGACGGAAATACCGGCCGGGACAGCATCGGTCGAAACACACGCTGACCAGGTTGACCACCTGTTGCAGTTTCAGCGCGACGCGCTGGAAATGATTGCCGTCGGGCGACCGACCGACGACATTCTCGATGGCCTGTGCCGGCTTGCCGAGGCGATGGTGCCCAACTCCGTGGCGTCGATCATGCTCCTGGACGCGGACCGCGCACATCTGTGGGTACGTGCAGCCCCCAGCATCCCGGCGGACGGCATCGATGCGTTGAACGGGTTGCAGCCGGGACCGTTTGCCGGTTCCTGCGGAACCGCCGTGTTCAACGAACAACCCGTATTCGTCAACAACGTCCTGTCCGATGCCCGTTGGGCGCGACTGATCGATATTGCCGAACGCTTCAACCTGCAGGCATGCTGGTCGATGCCCATCCGCAGTGCCAGCGAACAGGTCATAGGCTCCTTCGCCCTGACCAGCTTCAAGACCCGCCCGCCGGAGCCGTTTCACGAGCGCCTGCTGGATACCGCGAGCTACCTCGCCGGTATCGTGCTGGAGCGGGAGCAGCACGCCGAGAACCTGGCGACTGCCGCCGTGGCATTCGACCACATGCGCGAAGCGGTCATGGTCACCGATAACCGAAACTGCATCGTCCAGGTCAATCGCGCCTTCGAGCGGATTACCGGCTTCGCAGCCGAAGAGGCGATCGGCCAGACCCCGAAAATGCTGCGGTCCGGTCACCAGGACGCGCTTTTCTACAGCGAGTTCTACCGGGCCCTCGAACAACAGGGGGAGTGGCGGGGCGAAATCTGGAACCGGCGCAAGAACGGCGACGTGTATCCGCAGTGGCTGTCGGTGCGTATCGTCCGTGACGACAACGGCGAAGTGCATCGTTACGTTTCGGTGTTTGCGGATATCACCGACATCAAGGAGTCCGAGCGCAAGTTGTGGCAGCTCGCGCATCATGACGCGCTGAGCCAGCTTCCCAACCGGCTGATGCTCGGAGCGCGACTCGATCATGCCGTGCAGCGTGCTCATCGACACGGGGAACGCGTCGCGTTGCTTTTCATCGATCTCGACCGCTTCAAGAACGTCAACGATTCACTGGGTCACCAGGTTGGCGACGAGTTGCTCAAGGAGGTTGCCGGGCGCCTGGTTTCGTCCGTGCACGAGGACGACACGGTCGCGCGACTGGGTGGGGACGAGTTCGTTATCCTGCTCGAGGACATCCCCCATGCCAATGCGGCGCTACGCGTTGCCGAGCGTTTGCTGAAGCGCCTGGGTGAATCACTCGTCGTGGCGGATCGGACGTTATTCGTCACCGCCAGTATCGGCATCAGCCTCTACCCCGAGGATGCCGAGACACCGGACCTGCTGTTGCAGCATGCCGATGCCGCCATGTATCGCGCAAAGGCGCTGGGTAGAAACCGTGCGGCCTTTTACGCCCCCGAGTTGACGCGTGACGTTCAGCAGCGCCTGGAACTGGAGCACGGCCTGCGCAACGCGCTTGCGCGCAACGAATTCGTTGTTCACTACCAGCCCCAGTTTGCCGCATCCAGTGGCAGGCTGGTCGGTATCGAGGCGCTGGTGCGTTGGCAGCACCCGCAGCGCGGGCTCGTGCCGCCGAACGAGTTCATTCCGGTAGCCGAGGAGTCCGGGTTGATCGACGAGCTTGGCTGTTGGGTAACCAAGACCGCCTGTCGCCAGGCCAGGGCCTGGCGCGACATGGGTTACCGGGAGTTCATGCTTGCGGTCAACCTGTCGCCGTACCAACTGGGTTCGGCATGCAGTTCGCGACTCGCATCCATTTTCGAGCAGGTCGGTTTCCCGCGCGAGTACTTCGAGTTCGAGGTCACCGAGAGCCTGTTTGTCGAGCAGGGCGGAATGGCCATGCGGCAACTCAGGCACCTGCGCGAGCAACTGGGCATTGGCATTGCCATGGACGATTTCGGAACCGGCCATTCCTCGCTGAGCCAGTTGAAACAGCTGCCGATCAGCAAGCTCAAGATCGACCGTTCATTCGTCACCGATCTGCCGAACGACGCGAATGATGCGGCAATCGTCCGGGCGATCATCCTGATGGCGAAGACACTGGGCCTCACGATCGTCGCCGAGGGCGTCGAAACCGAGGCGCAACGGGCATTCCTGCGTGAATGCGGTTGCGATCACATGCAGGGTTACCTGTTCGCCAGGCCGATGCCGGCCGCCGAGATCACGCGCCTGTTCAGCGATACCGGGATCACCGACGGCAATCCGTAAACGAAGTGCTCCGCGGTCGACAGGCAGTCCGACTGAACGAACCCGGAACGGCGTCAATCATTGCATCGGCTATAGGCACCGGCGGCCGAATGGAGAACAATGACGACGCGCGCCAAACGGTGCCGTGTCCCCGGGGTACCCTGCCGGCGACCGGGTGACGGTCCACAGGCCGCGATAACCATAAAACTGATGAGGAGATATCCTATGCAATTCTCGGAACGCCGTTTTCTGCCCGTCGTGTTTGCACTTTTCGGGTTGGTTGGTTTATGGGCACAGGGCGTGCAGGCGCACTGCCAGATTCCGTGTGGGATTTACGATGACCATGCCCGTGTCATGGCCATGCTTGAAGACGCGGCTACCGTCGAGAAGGCGGTCAAGCTGATCGGCGAACTGTCCGGCAAGACCGATGCACAGTCGCAGAACCAGATCGTTCGCTGGGTCGTCAACAAGGAGCAACACGCTCAGAAAATCATCGCGACCATCAGCGACTACTTCCTGACCCAGCGGGTCAAGGCAGACCAGGGTGACTACGTCGAGCGGCTGACGAAGCATCATGCGGTCATCGTCGCCGCGATGAAGGCCAAGCAGAACGCAGACATGGCCTACGTCACGACGCTCAAGGGCAGCATCGAGGCACTGCTGCCTTACTACCCGGAACACAAGCACTGATTCGTGCCATTGACGGCGAATCGGCAATCGCCCGAGTAGCGATTGTCGATTCGTCCACTTTCCCGCCACCGCGACGAACGCGTCGTCGGGCCGGGGGATAATCCCGACACCACCATGATTTCGCGTGCATCTGTCGCCCATGTCGGCCTTTGGCTGGGCCCTTCGCTCGCCGTGCTGGCGTACCTCGCGTTGCCTTCGGCCGAGCCGGGTAGCGACGGCTTGGACACGTCGGGACGCGTCGTCGCGGCACTGGCGGTGTGGATGGCTGCCTGGTGGCTGACAGAGGCTTTGCCGCTGGCGGCCACGGCGTTGTTGCCGATCGTGGTGCTGCCGCTGGCCGAGGTGCTGGCCATCAAGGATGTGGCGATACCTTATGCCAACCCGCTGATCTTCCTGTTCCTGGGTGGCTTCGTCATCGGCCTGGCAATTCAGCGATTCGGTCTGCACAAGCGCATGGCGCTGCGCATACTGCTGGTGGTCGGCGCCAGTCCGAGGCGGCTCATCGCGGGCTTCATGCTGGCCTCTGCGCTGCTCAGCATGTGGATATCGAATACCGC
>JAGRGW010000007.1:0-3202 GCA_020445315.1 Gammaproteobacteria bacterium | reverse complement strand
GCGCTGGTGCTGGGTATCGCCTATGCCTGTTCCATCGGTGGCATCGGGACCCTGATCGGCACGCCCCCCAACCTGGTGCTGGCGGCTTTCGTGCGTGAGCGTTACGGCGTCGACCTGACGATGGCACAGTGGATGGCCGTGGGCCTGCCGCTGGTTGCCATCCTGCTGCCGTTGACCTGGCTCTACCTGACACGGATTGCCTTTCGGGTTTCGAACCGGCCGCTGCCGTGCAGTCGCGACGTCATCCGGGCAGAGTTGGACGCGATGGGGCCGATGCAGCGCGCGGAGCGTATCGTGCTGTTGATCTTCGCGGCGACCGCGCTGGGTTGGATATTGCGGCCACAGATCGTTGCCTGGACGGGCCTGTCCGGGTTGAGCGATGCGACCATCGCGATGCTGGGGGCGCTGCTGCTGTTCGTTGTTCCCGTTGCCGGTTCTCCCCGCGTGGCAGCGATGGACTGGGAGACGGCCAAGCAACTGCCATGGGGTATCCTGATCCTGTTCGGTGGCGGTTTGAGCCTCGCCGGCGCGATTGCCGCCACGGGTGTCGATCGCTTCGTCGGGTCGGGTTTTACGCATCTCGCCGGCGTGGCGCCCTGGCTGCTGTTGCTGACCGTGACGGCGGCCGTGGTCCTGTTGACCGAGATCACCAGCAACACGGCGGTGGCCACGACATTGATGCCGGTACTGGCGGCGACGGCGCTGGCGACCGGCGCACCAGCGGGCATGCTGTTGACGGTTACCGCGCTGGCGGCCAGTTGCGCGTTCATGTTGCCGGTGGCGACACCGCCGAATGCCGTCGTGTTTTCATCCGGCTACGTAAACGTGGCGCAGATGGCGCGCGCAGGGCTTGGGCTGAACGTGCTGGCCGTGGTCGTGATTACGCTGCTGGTCTACTTCGGCGAACCGCTCGCGCTGCCGTGACCCGTCACCATGCCGGGCTCACAGTGGGCTGCGTCTCAAGGCAACCGGTATTCTGAAGTCTCGGCCTTGATGTCGCCGGACAGCAGGCCACGCAGGAATGCGCCCGGGTCGTCGAGCGATAGGAAATGCCGGTAGACCTTGATACCGAAGCCGCTCGGATCCATCGCATAGTAGGTCGAAGACATCTCGTCGACCGATGCATACGCTGGGAGGCTGTTTGCGGCCAGTATCCGCGCGCGGGTCGCCGTCTCCAGCGTGGACAGCTGGGCGACATAGGCGATGTACTCCTGGGCCACCAGCGAAGGCCGGGCATCGACGAAGTGCTGGTTGGCGATCGCATGTGCCAACTCGTGCACGACGACGCTGCGATACAGCGTCTCGTTCAGCGGGAGTCCGAACAGGGTGTCGCCCGCCATTTCGCTCCCCGCCCGTCGCTGGCCGGTGAGCCGAACGATCCTGTCTGTCAACGAGAACGACCCGATGTGTGGCAGTCCCCCGGCCTCGCTGCTGGCCTCGATTCGAATCGACTGCCTGATACCGATACCGAACGAGCGGAAGAACTCGCGCGCCCTGGCGGCGGCATCGCAAATGAGCGAACGGTCCTGCTCAGCGAACTGGCTACCGTCTATCCGGATCGCCGGGCATGTTACGAAGTCGCGCCGGTCGATGGCAGTCTCGTCAACGCGTGTATCCGCCAATGCAGGCAGCGTCAGGGTCACGCACAGCAGTACGTGAACGCGCGATAACCGGGCGTTGAACCGCGTGTTCAGAAGCACCGCGCCACGACCACCCATACCCGTTTATGCCGGCGGCTGCCGACCGGTGAGCCCGGCCAGGATCGGTTGCATGTGACGTACGATCAGCGAGAAGTGTCCTTCGCCGGGGATGAAGTGGGTCGACACGTCAGGCAGGTTCTCGGCATAACGCTCCGCCATGGCAATCGGCACCGTCTGGTCGGCATCCCCGTGCCACAGCTGCACCGGTTGCGTGACCTGGGCCAGGTTGAACTCCCACGGCGAAGTGATGAGCCCCAGTTCATGGGCGGGACCATCCGATCCCTGTCGGAATGCCTCTTCGTAAGAAGCGACAATCGCGTCGCGGACGGCCGGATCTGCCAGCACATCGCGGTCGGCATCCGGCGCATGGCCGACGAGCACCTGGAAAATGCTGTCCGGGAAGCGGCGCAGCACGGGCCCGATCAGGTGGGCGTAGGCCCAATGGCCAAGCTGTGGCCAGTGTCGGCGAAACTCGATCGCCATCGCGGCGATGCTGTTCATGCCCGCTGTCGGGCTGTCTCCGATGAATTCTCCGAGCCCGCAGACCAGGGCGACGGCCTCTACCCGGTCCTGCAACTGCGCGGCGGCAGCGAGCGCGTACGGCGCGCCGCCGGAAACCCCGATCACGTGGAAACGGTCGACACCGAGGTGGTCGGCGAGGGCGGTAACGTCCCCGGGCCAATCGGTGATCCGGCGGTTCGGCTGGAAGTCCGAGCCGCCGAATCCCGGCCGGTCCGGCGCAACGAGGCGGATTCCGAGCGTGCGCGCAGGTGCATCGGCAAGCCTGGCCTCCAGTCTCGAACCGGGGAAGCCGTGGCAGTAGAAAACGGGTATGCCAGACGGCTCACCCCACTCGGTGTATGAAAGTGCTCGGCCGTCTGGGGTTCGGCATAGGTGCGCATCGGTTGGCATAGCGGTTAGTTCTAGCTGAATGGCGGCCGGCTGGCAAACCCGCCTCATCGGACCGCTGTGGTGCCTGCGAGATGCCTCGAAATGCGACCGGATCAAGGGGATGATGTCGCCCGATGACCACTGTCGGTATGCAAGCGACTTTGCTTGATGATATCGATGATGTACAGCGACAGTACGGCGGCGAAGAAGCACCAGATCGACACGAAGGCGTACAGGAAGAACAGAGCGCTGATGGCAACCGAGAGCAGGATCAGGACGCCAAACAGACGCAGAGGCGCGATGGTCGAGAACAGCAGTGGAACGGCGACGATGATCGCGTAGAAGGCCCTGATCACGGTCCGCGAAATGTAACCGTCGTAGATCAGCAAGGGTTCGTAGAGAATGGATTGCGCACTGATGCTGACCACCAGCCAGTCGGGTCGCAGGACCAGCGGCACGTAAAGCGACAGGCCAAACAGCAGGCCAACCAGGGCGAAACCCCGAAAGACCCGCCGGCGACCGGATTTTGGTTCCACGCGGTCCGCCGCCAGAGGCACCAGGAATGGCCAAAGCAGGTACGCGAAGAACAGGAAGGCGAGCGCCGGAATCTG
>JAGRGW010000527.1 GCA_020445315.1 Gammaproteobacteria bacterium | reverse complement strand
CAGTCGCTCCTGCACCTGCGGTCGCTGACCGAAGAAGCGCACGATCCGGTTGATCTTCGACAGGCCGATGATGCGGTCAGCGGGTATGTAGGCGACTTTCGCCCGGCCGTCGATGGTCACGAAGTGGTGTTCGCAGGTGCTGGTGAGATCGATGTCGCGGACCTTGACCATCTCGCTCGTCCCCATCTTGTTTTCGATCAGCGACAGCTTTGGGAACCTGGTGTAGTCGAGCCCGGAGAAGATCTCGCGGACGTACATCTTGGCGATCCGGTGCGGTGTCTCTGCGAGGCTGTCGTCGTTGAGATCGAGTCCGAGCGTGTCCAGCACCCCCGTCATCAGTTCCCGGATGCGATCGTACTTTTGGTCGCTGGACAGGCCGTTGTCGATCATCGGCGTTTCGAGGCCGCGGGCGATCAGGGTGTCCCTGACCAATTTCGCCTCGGCGCTGATTTCAGGATGCGTGGCTAAGCGGACGGATGTGGCTTTCATGTCGGCACTCGCTCCAGGTTGGGTTGTCGCGTTCGTCCCACGCCAGCGTCAACGACACCGAGTCGGCGAAACGAAGCGCATGGGGTTTATCCACGGTCACGATCGCCCGGCTGACCGCCGGGTGCCCGTGGCAGATATCGAGCAGGTCGTTGACCAGTTTCTCCAGCAACAGGAATCGGCCGCCCTCGACATGGCCGATGATCGCCTTGGCAACCGTCTTGTAATCGAGTGCTGCCGCGACCTCGTCGTCGACCCGTGCGGCGCGATCCACGCGGTGGTGGATCTCGACGTTGACGACGACGTCCTGTTGCTTGGCCCGTTCCTCCGGGTTGAAGCCGACGTAGGTACGCAGACGCAGGTTGATGATACGGATGATGCCGGTCTGCACGGTCATGGCGGAAACTCCTGCTACAGGCAACGCGAACGGTCCTTGTAGCGAATCATTCTGGACAAAATCTGACATGTGCGCAGTGTATGGCGAGGGGGCGCCAAAAAAACTGGCGATTGGTAATAGAAATGTGGACACGATGCCGACGTCGCCGCTGCTGGTGGCGGTTTCGGGGTCTCCGGCACAGCGCCCGGGCTCGTGTCGCGGTGGCCTGCCCTGGGTTTGTGCGTGGCGCTCGCTACCGGTTACCCGGTCGCCCGCATTTGGTGCGTTGCAGCAAGCGGACGCAGCCGGATTTCGTTTGCGATCACCGCTTTCCGGTCCGTGTCGTCTGCCCGCTTATATCAACGAAAACTGAAGGTTATCGGGTCTCGCCGCCTGGCTGAATGGCAGGGGCGGGAGACTCTGGCACGAGTACTGCTTCGCTGTATGGCAACTGACCGATGTTGCCTCTGAACGACCACCCAACGACGGGTGTTCACGGCATCGCGGTCTTATCTCAGCCAACGCTGGCTGAACAGGGACAACGGCGTCCTGCCTCGTAGACATCAGTCTGCCTGGCGGAGCGCCGTTTTTTTGTGCCCTGAATTCATCGACCGAATTTTGCAGTGAACCGAGGTTTTGATATGACCACCGAAAACAACCGCCTGACCCGACGCAGCTTTATCAAGCGGACCCTGCTTGCGGCCGGTGTCGCCTGTGCCATGGGTGCAGTCAGCACGTCCGCCGTCGCCGAGATCGGATACCCGGAAAAAGAGGACCTGAAGTTCGGCTTCATCAA
>JAGRGW010000526.1 GCA_020445315.1 Gammaproteobacteria bacterium | reverse complement strand
CGAGGTAACCGCGAAACTGCAGCGCCAGCAGCATGTAGACGCCGATCATGCCGAGCAGCACGTTGCGCACGATTGAACCCCCGGTCCTGGCCGATCGGTCGCTGGCCCCCTGCACGTCGATCTTGACCGAGGGATAGCGTTCGTGGAGTTCGGCGAACAGTGTCCGGCCGGCGAGGGTCAGCAACTCCTGCGCGTTGGCCCGGTCGCCGTCGACGTCACCCTGCACCGTGACCGCGCGGCGTCCGTCGATGCGGTTGATCCGCGCCCAGCCGCGCGCCTCCTCGACGTCGGCGACGACCGGCAGTGGGATCAGGGCCCCATCGGTACCGAATATCGTCAGCGCCTCCAGGTCACCGAGGTCGCGGCGGTCGTCGCGCGCGATACGCACATCGACCTCGTAGGTCTCCGGTCCGACGGGGAACTCGTCGGTCTTGAAGCCCTGGAAGGCGGCCCGAACCTGGCCCGATATGGATTCCGCGTTGAGGCCGAGCACGCCCGCGCTGTCCTTGAGCCGGATACGGTACTCGCGTTTGCCCGGGCGCAGGTCGTCACTGAGGTCGGTGACGCCGTCGAACTGTGCGAACCACCGGCGCATGTCCAGCGCCGCCGCCTTGACCTGTTCCAGGTCATCGCCGATCAGGCGCACGTCGATCGCGCGTCCCCCCGGGCCGACGGCGGGTTCGCTGAACTTGATCGATATCACGTCGGCCGGCATGCCGACCCGTTCGCGCCAGTGGTTGCGAAATGTCTCCAGCGAGGTGCCGCGGACCTCGGCGTCGAGCAGGTCGACGACCACGCGGGCGACGTGGGGACCCGATTCGTAGGCGTCCGGGTTCTGGCCGTAGATGACGGTCGTGTTCTGCACCAGGTCCCGGCCACCGGGCTGCCGCTCGCTTTCTTCGTCGTTGATGGTCTGCGCGGCGGCCAGCAACCCGGCGACGACCTGCTCGGTCCTGCCCAGCGGCGTGCCCTGTGGCAGCAGCAGGCGCGCCTCGACGACGTCGCCCTCGATATCGGGGAAACCGGTGAATTTCAGCTTGCCACCGACCGGCATGGCGATGGCGAACAGCAACAGCATGACGACGCTGCCGACCGTCAGGTAGCGATGACGAATCGCCCGTTCCAGCAAGCCGGCGAAGTAGTGGTCGCGCAGGCGGCTGAAACCGCGCTCGAATGCCGCCCGAAAGCGGCTCTCCCGCCGGTTGTGCATGTGCATCAGCGAGTGGCCGAGGTGGCTCGGCAGGATCCAGAAGGCCTCGAGCAGGCTGACGGAAATGACGATGATCAGCACGATTGGCA
>JAGRGW010000525.1 GCA_020445315.1 Gammaproteobacteria bacterium | reverse complement strand
ATCGTCACCGCCGACATGCGCCACCTGATCGAGGTCGAGGCGCGCAAGAAGGCCGAGCAGGCAGCACAGGCTGCCCTTTCAGCGGACGGCACGACCGAAACGGCCGCCGTCGAGCAGCCAACCGCGTACACCGAAACAACCGAATCCGACGACGCGACCGTAGCACTGGAAACGACACCGGAGGCGCCAATGCTCCGCGTGGAACCGGACCCGGTCGACGCCACGCCATCAAGGACCACGAAATCATGAGCGAAACAGCACAGCAACGAAACGAGCAGGCGCGCCGCAGCGCACAGGTCGCCATCGAACGGCTGCACGCCGAACCGACCGGCCTCGTGCGTTACGAGTCGCACGGTCGCGTGCTGATCATCGGCGACCAGCCGGCGCAGTGGCTGGCTGCCCGCCTTCGGACCCCGCTGCACGCCGAGGTCCTATGGCTCGGGGGCGAGGAAGAACCCGGCGTGCCGTCGACACCACTGGCCGGTCGCCGCCTGCAGCTGTCCGGTCACCTGGGCGCCTTCCGGGTCGAACTCGGTGAGCCCGGCAGCCACAACCACCAGGTGCTGCAGGCCGATCTCGTGATCGACCTCGGTGCAGCAGCACAGATCGAAAGCGATATCCCGCCACCGGGCTACTGGCATTTCGGTGTCGAACCGCAGGACCTGGATGCCGCCACGATGGCGCTCGACGGCATGGTTGGCACGTTCGAGAAACCCCGTTACTTCGATTACGACGCGTCGATCTGTGCCCACGCGCGATCCGGGCAACCCGGCTGCAGCCAATGTATCGATGCCTGTCCCGCCGACGCCATCATCTCGATCGGCGAGTCGGTCGAGGTCAACCCGAATCTCTGCCAGGGCGGCGGCGCCTGCGCCAGCGTCTGCCCGCCATGCGGTACGCCTACCCGGCCCCGGCGGATATGGCCGAGCGCGTGCGCACGCTGCTGCACACTTATATAAAAGAAGGTGGCAGTGACGCCGTGGTCCTGTTCGCCGCCGAGAACGATGTCGCCGACCTGCCCGACCTGCCGCCCAACGTCCTGCTGGTCGTGGTCGAAGAACTGGCCAGTACCGGGCACGACCTCTGGCTGGCGGCGTTGAGCTGGGGTGCCGGCTGCGTCGTGCTCGGTGCCGGCCTCAACGTTCCGCCGCGATCGCGCGAAGCCCTGCGCCATCAACTCGCCATCGGCCAGGCCCTGCTGCGGCCGATGGGCTGGCCCGAATCCTCGCTGCGCTGGCTCGACCTGCCGACATCGACCTTCGACTTCACGGCGTCACGACAATGGGACGGGAAGCATGCCGGCTTCGCCGCAAACGCGCCGAAACGCCAGTTCGTTTCACTGGCGCTCGACCACCTGTGGCAAGAGGCCTCCGCACGGCCGGACATTATCGACCTGCCGGCCGGCGCGCCCTACGGCCAGGTCACGGTCAACGGAGAGCGTTGCACGCTGTGCCTGGGTTGTACCTCGGTCTGCCCCGCGGGGGCGCTGAACGCCGGCGA
>JAGRGW010000524.1 GCA_020445315.1 Gammaproteobacteria bacterium | reverse complement strand
GCAGCGGGTGCACTGGATACAGGCATCAAGATCGACATGGATCGCGGGATGCGATTGATCGGCCGCGGGCCTGCTGCGTGCAGCGAACCGACTGCGATCGACGCCGAGACGTTCGCACCAGGCAGCCAGCTCGCTGTCACCGGAAACGGTTGCCGCGCTCTCGCCGCGCAGCAACTCCAGCACCAGCTCGCGGGCGCGGACCGCGCGGACCGAACCGGTGTGCACGACCATGCCGTCGGTCGGCGAGCGGCAGCACGAGGGCGCCAGCGCGCGTTCACCCTCGATCTCGACGACGCAGGCGCGACAGTTGCCGTCCGGGCGCAGGTCGGCGTGGTGGCACAGGTGGGGCAGTGCGACGCCTGTGCGCGAAGCGACGTCGAGAATGCTCTCGCCGTCGACCGCGTCGACCGTCCTGCCGTCGAGCTGGAACCGGGTCGTACCGGGTCCTGCCGGTGGCATCAGAACTCCTCCGGAAAGTAGCGCATGGCGCAGCGCAGCGGGTTGGGAGCGGCCTGGCCGAGACCGCAAATCGAGGCGTCCTGCATGACGTCGCAGAGATCGTCTAGCAGGGCCCGGTCCCAGGTCGGTTCACGCATCAGGTCGGCCGCGCGGCGCGTGCCGACACGACAGGGTGTGCAGCGACCGCAGGACTCGTCGGCGAAGAAGCGCATCGCGTTGGTCGCCATGGTGCGCACGCTGTCGTGGTCGGACAGGACGATGATCGCCGCCGACCCGATGAAACAACCGTGTGCCTGCAGCGTATCGAAGTCCAGCGGCAGGTCGCCGAGCGATGCGGGCAGGATGCCGCCCGAGGCGCCGCCGGGAAAATAGGCCTTGAACGTGTGTCCCTCGCACATGCCACCACCGTACTCGTCGATCAGCCGGCGTGCGGTGATGCCGGCAGGCGCGATGTAAACGCCAGGGCGCCGCACGCGTCCGCTCAGCGAGAAACTGCGCAGGCCGTGGCGGCCGTTGATGCCCTGGCCGGCAAACCAGTCGGCACCCCGGTCGAGTATCTGTGGCACCCAGTAAAGTGTTTCCATGTTGTGTTCGAGCGTCG
>JAGRGW010000103.1 GCA_020445315.1 Gammaproteobacteria bacterium | reverse complement strand
GCCTTGTCGAGGTTGGCGTTGTCGGGCCACGAGTTGATTGGCGCAAAACGCTGGTTGCCGGTTCCTGCGCCTCCGCGACCGTCGGCGATACGGTAGGTCCCGGCTGCATGCCAGGCCATGCGGATCATCAGGCCACCGTAGTGACCCCAGTCTGCGGGCCACCACGCCTGGCTGTCGGTCATCAATGCGTGCAGGTCCCGCTTCAACGCATCCACATCCAGCGCCTTGACTGCCTCGCGGTAATCGAAGCCGTCATCCATCGGGTCGGTCTTGGCATCGTGCTGATGCAGGATGTCGAGATTCAGGGTCTTCGGCCACCAGTCGGTGACCGCAGTGTCCGTGGTCGTGATGGCACCATGCATCACGGGGCATTTCATTTCAGACATGATCGCTTCTCCATTCGTCGACACGACGTTGTTGCTTCTCGTCCGAAAAATATAGGGCCCGCCTATCGATTAACCAAATTGATTGTTGCGAATATATAAATAGCTTTTCTCAATCAGACGGTGCCGTGCAGCCAGGGAGAACGCGGTCTCCCGCCAGGCATCAATCGAGCAGGCCATCCTCTTCGTGATCGGATTGGAACTCCTCAACACCTTCGGCAACTTCGGCGAGGTCGTCACTGAAGCGCGCGAGGTGGTACACCGCATCGCCTTCGTGGACCATCGGCAACTCCAGGCGCCCGATCACCACGCCTTTGGTATCCGACTCGATCACGTGGCGCGTACCGCTGTAGGGATCGTCGATATAGCCGAGGACGTCACCTTTCACGACATGTCCACCGAGCGGAACGATCGTACTCAACATGCCGCTCTCGGTGGCACGCAACCAACCACTGCGACGCGCGACAAACGGCTCCCGCGCTTTTCGACCGCGATGCCTGGAAGCGGCAACCATCCCCAGTTCACGCATGACGTTGATGACACCGGCCACGCCGGCGCGGATGGCGATTTCGTCGTAACGCAGCGCCTGCCCGGCTTCGTACAGCAGCATCGGTATACCGAGTTCGCCGGCAGCCGCCCGCAAGGACCCGTCGCGCAGCGACGAGTTCAGCAACACCGGCACACCGAAGGCCCGGGCCAGGCGCGCGGTCTCGGGGTCATCGAGGTTTGAGCGGACCTGCGGCAGGTTGGTGCGATGTATCGCGCCAGTGTGCAGATCGATACCGTGGCTGCAGCGCCGCACCACCTCTTCGATGAAGAGGTGCGCCAGGCGCGCCGCCAGCGAACCGCGTTCCGAACCAGGGAAGGAGCGGTTGAGGTCGCGCCGGTCCGGCAGGTAGCGGCTTTGATGAATCAGGCCATAGGCATTGACGACGGGTACCGCTATCAGTGTGCCACGCAGCTTGACCAGGGCCTTGCTGTCCAGCACGCGACGGATGATCTCGATCCCGTTGAGCTCGTCACCGTGTACCGCCGCGCTGACGAAAAGTGTCGGGCCCTCGCGTCGACCATGGACGACATGTACCGGCATGCTCAGGCTGGTATGAGAACTCAGCTTGGGCATCGGTAGATCGATCAGTGCGCGCGAGCCGGGCGCGACCTCTTCTCCGGCAACGACAAATCCGCGACGCATGCGCTTGGCTACCCCTTTCCACGGGTCCTGGTGAGATTATGGCCGTCTTTGTGTTCCGCCAACCGCTTTTCGATGAAAGCGATCTGCATGTCGGCTATATCCTTTCCGGTTGCATGTTCGATCCCCTCGAGACCCGGCGATGAATTGACCTCCATGACAACAGGCCCGTGATTCGAGCGCAGCAGATCCACGCCGGCCACGTTGAGCCCCATCGTCTTGGCCGCCCGAATCGCGGTGGAGCGCTCTTCCGGCGTGATGCGAATCAGGGTCGCGCTACCGCCGCGGTGCAGGTTGGAGCGAAACTCGCCTTCCTTGCCCTGGCGCTTCATGGCGGCGACAACCTTGTCGCCAATGATGAAGCAGCGGATATCGGCGCCGCCTGCCTCCTTGATGAATTCCTGTACCAGGATGTTGGCATTCAGGCCCATGAAGGCTTCGATGACGCTCTCCGCGGCCTTTTGCGTCTCGGCCAGCACGACCCCGATACCCTGGGTACCCTCGAGCAGCTTGATGACCAGCGGCGCACCGCCAACCAGGTTGATCAGGTCCTGGATATCGTCGGGCTTGTGCGCAAAACCGGTCACCGGCAGACCGATCCCCTTGCGCGACAGCAGTTGCAGCGAGCGCAGCTTGTCACGCGAACGCGAAATCGCCACCGACTCGTTCAGCGGGAACGTCCCCATCATCTCGAACTGGCGCAGAACCGCCGTGCCATAGAAGGTCACCGATGCCCCGATACGCGGAATGACGGCATCGAAACCGGCCAGATCCTCGCCCTTGTAATGCACCCCGGGACGGTTGGAGGTGATGTTCATGTAGCAACGCAGTACATCCAGGACGCGGACTTCGTGGCCGCGCTCCCTGGCGGCCTCGACCAGGCGGCGCGTCGAGTAGAGCTTTGGGTTACGCGACAGGATCGCAATCTTCATCGGTGGTCTCCTCGTTTCTTCAGGTGTCGATCTTTCTGTAACGGATAGACCGGCATGTATCCGATAGAGTCACTTCGCACATCCGTGGCTCAAGCCGCGTCGGCGAGGTCCCCTGCCTCGAACGCGGCTTCGAACTGGGACATCGCGCGATACAGTCTCATCTTGGCAGCGCTGAGTCCGATGTCCAGCGTGTCGGCGATCTCCTCCAACGACAGGTCACCGTAGAAACGCAACATCAGTACGTCGCGGGCCCGGGCCGGCAGGTTGGCCAACGAACGGCGAACCCCCTCGATCGATTCCGCATCGCCTGCCTCCGGCTCCGCGTGCTGCAGTTCCTGGTGCAGTTCGATCAGCGCGCGGACGTGCTCACTCATGACCAGGCGGGAACGCCGCTGGTGGAGGGTGTTGCACTGGTTGTCGGCAATGGAAAACAGCCAGGTCCGGAACGCGGCATCGCCCCGAAAACGGAACAGACCCCGGAACACGCGCACCAGCGTTTCCTGCACCGCCTCTTCGGCGTCGACACGATTCTCGAGCCGCGCCCGGCAGCGCCTCAGCAGATCGGGTTGGTGGCGTTGGATCAGCACACCGTAGGCATCGTCAGCCGACCCACCACGACCCTGGAAAAGCGCCACCAACAACTCGTCGGAATAAGACTCAAGCGCCTGTTTTGCATATTTATTCTTCATTTCCGCCCCCCTACTCTCCGGCAAAGAGGAAAAATCCTAGGGACCGGCAATTGATAAATCCAACTATAATTAGTTGTTATTTATTAAAATATTTTTTATTGAAAGACCATGGACCTGGAACTGTTACGAACCTTCCTGGAAGTCGCGCGCCTGCGCCATTTCGGCCAGGCGGCCGAGGCCCTGCACCTGACCCAGGCGGCGGTCAGTGCACGCATCAAGCTGCTGGAAGCGACGCTGGACGTCCGCCTGTTCGACCGTATCAAACGCGATATCCGCCTCACACCGGAAGGAAACCGGCTGTTGCGACATGCCGACCTGCTGATTGCCGGCTGGCGCAAGGCCCGCCAGGAGGTCACGGTGGGCAACGCCAACCTGCAGTTGTCGTTCGGTGGCGGGCTGCGGCTGTGGGAGGTGTTCCTGCAGGAGTGGTTGCAGCAACTGCGCATCGACCGCCCCGAGATCGCACTGATCGCCGAATCGCACTCGCCCGAGGTCCTGACCCGGCGCCTGCTCGATGGCGTCATCGACCTGGCCTTCATGCTGGAACCGGCACAGATCGACATACTGCACATCCAGCAGGTCACCACGCTGAAACTCGGCCTGGTGTCGACCCGCCCCGACATTGGCGCCGACGAGGCCCTCGGTGACGGTTACCTGATGGTGGACTGGGGACTCGCCCACGCCCTGACCCATCGGCGCCTGTTCCCCGATGCCCCGGAACCGATGACCCGGCTCGCAACCGCCGGCATGGCCATCTCGTACATGCTTGCCATCGGCGGCAGCGCCTACGTGCCACTGCACATGGTCGAAAGGGAACTGGCCACGGGGCAGTTGTACCGGGTCGGCGAGACCCCTGGCATCGAGTACCCGGCCTATGCCGTCTACCCGGTCCGCGGGCCGCGAACAGCACTGATCAGGCAGGTACTGCCCGTGATCCACGAGGTGACCTGAGGCGGTTACAGCAGGAACACCGAGGCCAGGCCGAGGAAACTGAGGAAACCGATCACGTCGGTGACCGTCGTCAGGATCACGGCCCCGGACAAGGCCGGATCGATCCCCATACGCTTCAACACCAGCGGCACCGCAACGCCGGACAGCGACGCCGCCAGCAGGTTGAGCACCAGGGCCACGGCGATGATCACCGCGATTCCCGGATCGCGGAACCACGCGAACGCCACGGCCGCGACCACCACCGCCCAGACCACGCCGTTGAGCCCGCCGACGGCAAGTTCCTTGATCGTCAGCCAGCGCACGTTGGCATCTGCAATCTGGTCGAGCGCCATCCCGCGGATCGTCAGCGTCAGCGTCTGGCTGCCGGCGATACCTCCCATGCTGGCGACGACCGGCATCAGCACGGCAAGTGCGACGATCTTGTCCAGCGCCTCCTCGAACTGCCCGATAACCCAGGCCGCCATGAACACGGTGATCAGGTTGATGCCCAGCCAGACACCGCGCCGTTTGGCGCTCGGCAGCACCGGTGCGAACAGGTCTTCATCTTCGTCGAGACCGGCGCTTTTCAACAGCGCGTGATCGGCCTCCTGGCGGATGATGTCTATGACGTCGTCGACGGTGATACGGCCCAACAACTGGTCCTGGTCGTCGAGCACGGCGACAGAGATCAGGTCACGCCGGTCGAACAACGCCGCGACCTCGTGTTCGCTCGCGCCCGCGCGCACAACCTCGGCGGCAGGCTGCATCATGTCCGCAACCTTCGCGTCGGGTTCTCCAGTCAGCACGACATCCAGCGGCAGTTTGCCCTGATAGGTGCCCTCCGTATCGATCACCATCAGCGCGTCGGTATGCGGCGGCAACCTGGCGTGACGGCGCAACCAACGCAGCACGACCGCGAGGCTCGCACCCGGGCGCACGCTGAGGACGTCGGTGCTCATCAATCGACCGGCAGTCCCCTCGTCGTAGGCAAGCACCGCTTCGAGGCGCGCGCGGTGATCCTGCTCCAGCGCATCGAGAATGGTGTCGCTGAGGTCCTGTGGCAGTTCCTCGATGACCCAGGCCAGATCCTCGACGTCCATGCGCTCGGCAGCCGCTACCAACTCGGCATCGTCCATCTCGACGATGATGCTGGCCCGCGCCTCGTCGTGCAGGTTCGGCAAGACCTCGCTTTCCTGTTCGACCGGCACGGCCTGCCACAGCAAGCTGCGCTGCTCCGGCGGCATCGCTTCCAACAGGTCGGCAACCTCGGCCGGGTGCAGATCGGCCAGTGCGGCCTCGAGTTCGCGCAAACGGCCCGCCTCGATATCTGCCAGGGCCCATGCTACGTAATCGTGTACCGAGATATCAGCGGCTGACTCCACTGCAAGATCCCCCGAAGTGTGAAAGTTTGTTGTCTAGTCCGGATCGCGTGGACCAACGATGCTGTTCTCAGCATCGACTGCCATATCGGCACCCACCTGCCCGATCTCGCGCTCGATCGTTGTCAGTCCGACCCGACGACCCTCGATTCCGACGACACACAGGCGGTAGTCACCCTCGTGGATCTCGTCGCCCGGCTCCGGCATCCTTGCCAGTCGATCCATGAACAGGCCCGACAGCGTGTTTGCATCGAGCTCCGGAGGCAGAACCAATCCGGTCGTGCGCGCCAGGTCGCCGAGCGAAACCAGGCCATCCGCCTCCCAGCGATTCGGTCCGAGCGAACGAATGGCGATCTCCGAGTCCGCATCGTCCGTCTCGTCGTGGATCTCGCCGACAATCTCCTCGAGCAGGTCCTCCAACGTTACCAGGCCGATGAAGGCACCGTACTCGTCGACGACGAACGCCATGTGCGCGCGCCGCTGCTGCATCAGCTCGAACAACCTGGCCACCCGCTGGGTTTCCGGGACGATCAGCGGTTCACGACAGAAGCGCCGCAGATTCTGCCAGGGTTGCGATTCCCCATCGATCAGCGCACGGTAAAGATCCTTGGCCAACAGGATACCGACAATCGCGTCATCATTGCTGCCGTCGATCACAGGGAAGCGGGAGTGCTCTGTCTCCTTGATCAGGGCAAGATTGGATGCCGCAGCGCCGGTGACGTCCAGGCAGTGGGCCGCGTTGCGCGGGATCATCACCCGCCCGACCAGCCGCTGATCGAACTCGAACAGATTGTGCAGCATATCGGCGTGGTCACCCTGCAGTTCACCGTGCTCCCTCGACGTCGCCACCAGGCCTTTGAGCTCTTCACCACTAAAGACGTCGGCGTGGGTCGCCTCCTGCACACCAAACAGCGACAGCAGGGATTTGGATGCCTTGTTCAGCAGCCGGTTCAACGGCCAGACGGCGAGGTAGGAGAAATGCAACGGGTACGCGACCCACAGCGAGACCGGCTCGGCGCGGCGGATGGCAAAGGTCTTCGGCACCTGCTCGCCGACGACGATATGCAGCGAAGAAAATATCAGGAAACCAACGATGAACGAGACGGTGTGCAGGATGGCATCCGGCACACCGACTGCATGGAACATGGGTTCGAGCAGGGCGGCGACCGCCGGCTCGCCGACCCAGCCCAGGCCCAGCGAGGCCATGGTGATACCCAGCTGGCATGCGGCCAGGTAAGCCTCGAGATCGGCCTGGATTCGCACCGTCAGGCGCGCCGCGGCACTGCCACCATTGGCCAGCGCCTCGATGCGGAAACCGCGCGCCTTGACCAAGGCAAATTCGGCCGCCACGAAAAAGCCGTTGGCGATCAACAGGAGAACAACGGCCACCAGGCTCGCGGTTGTGTTCATGGTTCGAGTTCCAGGTTATCCATGTCAGTGATTGGCGACTTGGACCACCACCGGGCCGGCAAAGTCACAACGCAAACAGACCAGGGGCTCCAACGGCCCCGGCCTGGTTCCGGGCCGGACTGCCGTGGCCGTAGCGATGCTGGACCTCGCCTGTCGGCATACGTCCGGGATGGGAACGGTTGCCGCCACCCTGGCGACCGTCCAGCTGCAGCCCCAGCAACGTCAACAACAGCGCGACGATCAGCACCAGGGTCATTTTGATGAAGTTGATCGATTTCATTGTGCGTTCCACTCCCCGGCCCACGCCGCGTGATACGGTCACGGGCGGTGCAGGCCTGAATCCCACGTTCCGCCCCTCTGACCCGGGATTCATCATCGGGGTCACATCGACCCGGCGGAATCGCCGCGACCGCAGGTTCTCACTGTGACTCGCCGGCTCCGTACATGGTCTAACACGGGCGGGGCAACACGGTGCGGACAAAAAAGGAGCGTGACATGACGCTGAGATTGCGTGTCTACGGACTCTTCGAGATGCAGGGCCCGAACCTGCGTGCGGCACGGCTGGTCAATACCCTGTTGATGCTGCTGATCCTGGTCAACGTGTTGGCCGTGATCCTGGAATCGGTCGAGGCCTATCACCGGCAATACCGCGAATGGTTCTGGCAGCTCGAGGTATTCTCAGTGACCCTGTTCACGATCGAGTACCTGCTGCGAGCCTGGATTGCCGTCGACAATCCTGCGTACGGGCGTGGATGGCGCGGCCGGGTGCGCTACGTCCTGTCGCCAATGGCGCTGATCGACCTGCTGGCAATACTGCCGTTCTTCCTGAGCATGTTCTTCGCCATCGACACACGCATACTGCGCGTCCTTCGGCTCTTGCGGGTATTCAAACTGACACGCCACTTCGCCGTCCTGGAGGTGCTCGGCACCGTCCTGCGCAACGAGGCCAGGACCCTCATTTCGGCAATTGCCGTCATGATCATCCTCGTGATCCTGTCATCGGCCGGCATCTATGCCATCGAACGCGCCGACCAGCCCGATGCATTTGGCAGCATCCCCCGCGCCATGTGGTGGGCTACGGTCACGCTGACCACGGTCGGCTACGGTGACGTCGTCCCGCAGACGCTCGGCGGGCGCCTGCTCGGTGTCGTGATCACCGTGCTGGGCGTGGGCATGGCGGCACTGCCAGCCGGCATCATCGCCTCGGGTTTCACCAGCGAACTTGCGCGCCGGCGCGAGGCTTACGAGATCAGGGCCAAGCAGCTGTTGCGCGATGGCGAGATCACGTCGCTGGATCGACGGGAATTGATCAAGGCCCGCAACGAACTCGGCCTGGACCGGACTGACGCGCAACAGGTACTGCGTCGCGTAGCCATGGAGGCCGAAGCCACATCGGAGCCGGATGCAGTCGTGGTTTGTCCCCGCTGTGGCATGCGGTTCGACGCACACTGAGGCACGGCATGGACTTCGGCCTAGTCGAAAGGCGCCCGAGCAGGTGCCTGGAGTTCGCCATTCTCCCCGAGCGAGACGACCACACCCTCCCCCGAACCGGGGAAGACCCCTGTCATCGCGGTCACGGTGACCTGGTGGGTCACGAGTACGAGCGGCATATCGCCAGGCTGCCAATCGGCCAGAAAAGCGCGCAAGGCAGTGAGATTGGACGAGCGATCGTCCGGGCGCTCGAAAAACGAGTTCAACGCCGGCAATGCTACGACGTCACCCAGGTCGAGCAGCTCTGCCGTTTCCAGGCAGCGACACCACTGGCTCGAATACACCGCCGCCCGGGTAATCCCATGCTGTCTCAGCCAGTTGCCTATTGCAGCAGCCTGCTGGCGGCCCTCGTCGCTGAGGTTGCGCTGCGTCGAACAGTCTCCGAGTCGGAAATTGTCCGGGTCCCCGAAACCAGGGGCGATCGCATGTCTCAGCAACAATACATCGCCATTCCTGAGACGCTCGGACGTCGAAGTGGAAACATCTGCGGGGGCATCGATCCAAGGTACCAGCAGGACGAGCAGTACGACCGGCCAGCGTCGTGCTTCGATCACGAGGCTACCTCCCGGTCGTGTGCGGCCCGCCGCGATGCTCACGATCGGTCACTCGAATCGCAGTCGCTGCATCAGCTCGCTCTCGCTGAGCTGCGTATCAGAGAAGGTAACGCCGTCACCCGATACACCAATGATGATGCCCTTGCCGGCGACCGGCACCAGGCTGTCGAGCCGGAAACGGCCCGATGTTCCACGGATGAAGCACTCCTCGTCGAAAAACAACCGGTCATTGCCGTTGCCGATCTCATCTGACTCGATCGTGTCGAAGCCAACGATCCTGGTCACATCGGCAAGGTCGCTGATCTCCACCGGCGACACCGTCCTGTCGGAAGGGTTTATCACGAATCCCGCGCTCATTTTTCGCTCCTTGTCGTCTGTTGAATCTGCCCGAAGGACACCCAGGCGTCCCAACCCAGCCAGCGCGAATCCATACCGGCGTCATCACCGTTTTTCGGTCGCGCAGGACCCGACATGCAGGCGCGCGATATGGGACAGCTGCCGCGACACAATGTTGCGAAACGCGTAAACATCTGCGGTCTCCTGGCGGTTGGCTAGGTGAGAAAAACTACGACCTTCGCTGCGGCACGTGAAGTTGGAAATTTCAACCGCGGCGATAGCGATTGGCTATTCATCACGGGGCCGCGTACCGTGACATTGCCTGGCAGCCTCCGCGGACACGGCACGGGGAGTCACGGCTTCCTGGCGCTTTTCCCCGGCCATACACCCCCCATTGCCACGATCCGCGCCTTTGGAGCACAGGTTTTCCGCAGTTTCTGCGTGCCAAAGGTGACCACGCCAACTCCTACCCTGTATGAGGTATCAACCGGTGTTCGCGAACGCGAGAAGGTGACCCACTGCATGAGAATTCCATCTGTCGTTTTGCTGTTGGTATCGTTGGCCACAGGCGTGTCGGCCCACGGCGACGAAGGCACTCGCGTCTCGTGGGCCACGGCAACCAAGGGCGGGGGCTTCCAGCTGTTTGGCGCCACCATCGCCGACGTCATCAACACGGTCGATGAACGGCTCGACGTGGAAACACTCGCCACCAGGGGCAGCCGCCAGAATCTGCAACTCCTCGAGGCCGGCAGCGTGGATGTCGGCCAGGTCGAAGGCAACGCGGCACGTGTCGCGCTGGATGGCATCGATCGGCCCGCAGTCGATCTCAAGGTCCTGTCCGTCATGTACCCCAACCCCGGCATGTTCGTCGTCCGGGGCGACTCGGACTACCGCGACATCGACGACCTCAAGGGTCACCCGATCGCATTCGGCACGCAGGCTTCGGGGCTGCGGATTCTGGCGCAAGACGTACTCGACGGCCTTGGACTGAAGCCCGATTCCGATTTCCGGCAGATCATACTGGGCAAGGCGGCAGAAGGCCCCGGTCTTGTTATGGGCGGCGAGGCCGAGGCGTTGTGGGGCGCGGGCATCGGTTGGCCGGGATTCGTCGAAATTGCGAACGGGCCGGCGGGTGCGAGGTTCATCGCGCCCTCGACCGGCCAGATCGAGCGCATCCTTCGCAAACACCCCCACCTACGGGAAATGACCGTGCCGGCCGGTACCTACCGGGGCCAGGAGGAGGACGTGAGATCGGTCGGACTCTGGTCACTGATACTGGTGCGCCCGGACCTCGACAGCGAGACCGTTTATCGCCTGGCGCGGGCTATCCACCGGGGTCAGGGCACACTGGCGGAACGCCTGCCACAAGGCCGTTACACGCGACCGGAAAACACGGTCAGGTACGTGACCATCGATCGCCTGCACCCCGGCGCGGCGCGGTACTACCGCGAGATAGGGTTGCTGCCTGCCGACGTGGGCAGCCTTGCACACGATGCATCGCCGTTGGATGCCCATGCGCCGGCAACCGGTAACACCGGTCAGCGCCGCTGGTAGTTCGCCCTGTCGGGAATCACGTTGCGGATACCCCCTCTCGGGTTTTCCACGTCGCCGTTGTAGCGGGGCAAAACAATCACGTGCAGGTGGTCGATACTCCTGCCTGCCTCGCGGCCGTCATTGTTCCCGATCGTGTAGGCATCGGGCCCGGCATCCAGGAAAGGAAGACTCATAACACGCCGGATGTGGTCCATTGGCCTGTCCCGGAGATCCTCCCTCGCCATCATGCCCGGATAGAGATCGGCGAAACGGGTCGTCTCGATTACCTGCCTGATGCCGTACAAGGCATCGAAGTAATCGCCCTGCTCCTGTTCGTTGAGATCGAAAATCGATACGACGTGACGTCGTGGAATGACCAGTGCATGTCCGGGATTCACGGGGTTCGTGTCGAAGATGCCGACGAACGACCTGTTCTCGAAAACAAAGGGGTCGGCCAGTCCGCCGGAAACCCTGCAGAAGTAACAGTTCTGCTCATTTGCGCTGCTGCTCATGGTGATCGCCCCCGGCCGTGCTGTCGACGCTTGTCGTGTTTGGTTGGAACTGCAGTTTGGCACAAGCGAAAGAGCGCAGGCACCAACCCCGGTTGCATCGATCCGCTCCGTGCTTGCCCGCTCCATTTGCCGCCAGGCAATTTGACGCTGCACAAATTCACGCTGTATAAAAAACGCTACTCCGTACCAACGGGTGCTCTGATGGAATTCAAAGACATCATGGCAGCGATCATGCTGTTGCTGACCGGGAACGATACGCCTGTCACAGAGCCACCAGGCATGGGGACACTCGAACTCGTCGCGGCAGACAAATCGGCGGTCGCTCCCTGCCCAAACCAGGCCATACTTTCAGATGCGACGGAATTGGCCAGCTTCAAGAACGCCCTGCTGAACGGCACCCTGCTCTACCTGGACGAACCCTGGAACGGCAACGATCCCGACACCTACAGGAACAAGTGCGGACTCGAGGGTTTCTGGGATCCCACCACGCACGTCAACGAGATCTCCCTGCAGGACATCGGCCTCGACCCGAACAACGCACCGACGATCACGGACCTGGTGCTATTCGGTAATTCAGGGATCTGCGCGGCGAACTTCGACAACGGCAGCTTCGGCACCGGAGAGGGGTTCCCGGTGGCCGGCACCTATCGCCACGAGGTCAAGGCGGCACTCGCCGGTCAGACCTGGCACTTCCGGTTCCGCGCCATCGTTTCCGGTCCCGTGGCGGGCAACACCTTCGCTGCCGAAGGTCTCGCCCCGTCGACCGACCTCGAAACCCTCGTGTACGCAGTCGATGGAATCACGACCCCGCATGACGGCGTGTTCGATGCCGTCGTCAGCGCGATGACCGTATCAGGCGCCGACGCACCCGGCGCCACGGTCGAGGTCCGCCGCAGTGCAAACGAACCGGTGATCTTTACCACCATCATCGAGGTGATCTGCGTTCAAGAAATCTGATCATGGCAGGCAGCAGTGTCAGGTCGATCAACAGCGCAACCACGACGGCGGCCGGCAGCAGCAGGCCAAGCTGCCGGTTGGCCAACAGGTCCGAGAAAGCCAGCGTCGCCAGCGAGAACGCGATAATCAGTGTCGTCGTCACCAGCGACGTTGCCGAACGGCGGACGTTTGTCTCGATCTGTCCGACCCTGTCCAACCGGCGATTTCCGCGCCACAAGAGGTGCACCGCATCGTCCACCGCCAGCCCGAACAGCACCGCCGGCAACGGAAGCAGCGCCAACGACCAATCGATGTGCAACAGGCCCATCAGGCCAATCACGACCACGAAAGGAAAAAGCGTCGTTACGCCAGCAACCAGGACCGGCCACCACTGCCTGAACGCCAGTGCCAGGCAAGCCAGTATGGCCACAACCGACAGCACGGCACCCTCGATGGCACCGCTGATCGCCTGTCGCTCGAGGAGGTGGTGCAGGTAGGCGCCACCGCCGGGCGTCACGCTGTGATGTCCCATCATGGTGCGGTCGAAGTGCCCGATCCAATCGAGTATTTCCTCCATGCGCGCCTGCGAAACCGGCCCGAGCAGCAGCGTGATTCGTGCTCGCCCGCGCGCCGCGTCGAACCAGCCGCTGGTGTGGTCTGCGTGGACTTGGAACGTACCCGATGCAGTTGTCGACGGCAGCACCAGCACAGACTCATCGAGTTTGGACAGGTAGTCGGACAACAGGCCCATCGACGAGAGCAGCTGCTCCCGAGTCTCGCCATGTCCGCTCGTCGCATCGAGGAACAGGTGCAGGGGCAGGCCGTCGATACCCGTCTCCCGGGTCAGCTTCTGCAACCGCTCGGCCGCGGCGGAACCGGGTACGAACGGGTGCGAAACGAGTGTCGATGCACCTGTCTGCAGGCCAGCCAGCAGGGCAAGCAAGAGCACGCCAGTCCAGAACCCGGCAGGCACTGCCGGACGGCGCAAACACGCACGGACCAGTTGCGCCGTGGCAGCTGTTGCCGGCAAGGCAGACACCGTCGTGCACGACGCAACGACAGTGGCCGGCAAAAAGTACCCGAGCAACCAGGTAACCCCGAAAGCCATGACGGTACCGCACGCCGCGAGAAGGCCAAACTCGCGCAGCAACGGTGAACTGTCCTGTAACGCGAACGCGAGAAAACCGGCCAGGGTCGTCAGCGACGTCGTGCCGATCGGTCCGAGCAATTCGTGCAGTGCGCGCCTGTTCGGCTGCACGTGCCGGGCAACGACGTGCAGTCGCATCCGCTCGAGAAAGTGGCAGGCGTCAAGCGTTGCGATCGCCCATGTGACGGGAATGACGAGCAGGTGCAGCGCTCGGATGTCGCCGGCACTCAAGATCAGCAACAGCGTCGTCGTCGACGCATTGAGCAGGATGAACAGCGCAGCACCGAGGGATCGGTACATCAGCAGCGGGATGACAATTAGCAAGCCGGCGAGCCACGGGGCCACGTCCCGAATGGTCCGGCTGCCGGCCCGCCAGGATTCGACCCTCAGGTCGGCACTGCCGCTCAGGACGATCTCATCCATGTGCGCCGTCGCGTGCGCGCCGATCACGCCCTGCAACTGCTGCAGGTAACGGTTGGCGTGTTCGAGACCCCTGGCGCTGTGCGCATCTGGCAGGAGCAGCATTCGCGCCCACCCGTCCGGCCCGGCTCCCGCGCCACAAGCCCGCCACGGTTTGCCGCGTTCGCGGGCGAGGCAGATGGGTTGTGCGATCTCACGCACAGCCGCCGTCAGGTCTCGAGCGACTGCAGCAGGCACCGATGCCGGCATGAACAGCACGGCATACCCGGGCTCGATGCCGAAGGCAGATTCGAGCCTGCGACTCTGCTCGAGTATCGGGGTGGACAGCAGCTGGTCGACGGTCGGCCTCGGATCCGGCTCGACACGCAACATCGCCACGAACCAGGCCGCCAGCACGACGAGGGCAACGAGCCACAAGCGCCAGTCTGCGCGCAGCGAGAACGGTGTCATGCCCGCTTCGTAAATCCGCTGGCACGTGTCGACGGCGCACGGTTCGGATTCACACGCGAAAGGCCAACAAACACGTCAAGCGCCTGTCTGCATGACGACAGTGCACGCCGTGCAGCAGGCATCGCCGGCCCCTGCCCGCCGTCCTAACTAAGCGAAACGCCAGGCCAACGGTTCCCCGGCACGCAGCGGCGTGATACCCGCCGGATGTTCGGCCGCCACGAGGAGACTGTCTTTCACCAGCGTTATCGTGTCGGTATTGCGCGGCAGGCCATAGAAATCCGGGCCGAAATGGCTCGCGAAGCCCTCCAGCCGCTCCAGTGCACCGGCCGATTCAAACGCCTCGGCGTAGAGTTCCATGGCCGCGTGCGCCGTGTATATGCCGGCGCAACCGCAGGCAGCCTCCTTGGCCTGGGTGGCGTGCGGTGCACTGTCGGTGCCGAGAAAGAACTTGGGATTGCCGCTCGTCGCCGCCGCGACAAGTGCCTCGCGATGTGTCTCGCGCTTCAGTACCGGCAGGCAGTAGTAATGCGGCCGGATACCACCCTGGAACAAGGCGTTACGGTTGTACAGCAGGTGGTGCACGGTGATGGTCGCAGCGACGTTCGCGGGTGCCGCAGCGACAAACTCGGCTGCCTGCCGCGTAGTGATGTGCTCCAGGACCAACTTCAGCGCCGGCTGTCGCTGCAGCAGGGGAGCGAGGACACGCTCGATGAACACGGCCTCCCGGTCGAACAGGTCGACGTCGGGGTCCGTGACCTCACCATGCATCAACAGCGGCAACCCCACGTCCTGCATCGCCACCAGGACGTCGTCCACACGGCGGATATCGGTGACGCCTGAGTCAGAATTGGTCGTCGCGCCCGCCGGGTAGTACTTGACCGCGTGTACGAAACCGCTGTCCCTGGCCCTGGCGATCTCATCCGGCGACGTGTTGTCGGTCAGGTAGAGCGTCATCAGCGGTTCGAAATCGGCACCGGCGGGCAGAACCGCCAGGATGCGCTCGCGGTAAGCCGCCGCCTCCGACACCATGCGAACCGGGGGCCTCAGGTTGGGCATGACGATCGCCCTGGCAAATTGCCTGGCGGTGTCCGGCAGCACGGCGGCAAGCATGTCGCCATCCCGCAGGTGAACGTGCCAGTCGTCGGGTCGAGTGAGGGTCAGTGTATCCATGTTCGTTACCGTCGTTTCAGGATCGTTGTCGGCGAACAACGACAGGAATCGCTGCAGATTTGCCGGCGGGCGCCAACCATTGGTATTTCGTTATGAACTTCATTGGGTTTTCTCGTCCGGATCACGAAAGCGTCGACCTGCCAAGTCACATATACTTCGACGAAAAAATACCGATTACAACCACGGCGTAACCCAGATCAGGAGACCGCGATGAACGAAATCAACCCCCAGGAACTGTTTGCAAAGTACTCCACGAAGGGGCACAACCTGATCAAGGACTTTTCCCTGGCCGAGTCGCAGGAGATGGCGTCGCAGTTCACGAATGCGTGGAACACCATTGTTACACGCGCCATTGAGAGTCCGGAGGAATGGTTCCGCTCGGTGACCGGATTCTACCAGGACCAGTTCAACCTCTGGATGAACATGTGGAACCCGTCGGCCCCAGCGCTCGTCCAGGCCGAACGCGGTGACCGGCGTTTCGCTGCCGAGGAATGGGAAACGAGCCCACTGCACAACTACCTCAAGCAGTCGTACCTGTTGAGCTCGCGCTGGCTCAACAATCTCGTCGCGGATTCGACCCTGGACGATGCGACGAAAGCCAAGTGTGACTTCTACACGCGCCAGTTCATCGATGCGATGTCACCGGCCAACTTCGCGCTGACGAATCCCGAAGTGCTGAAGGAGACGATGGAGACCCACGGCCAGAACCTCGTCAGGGGATTGGAGAACCTGATGCAGGACATGGACAAGGGGCGCATCAGCCTGACCGACGAGTCGGCGTTCAAGCTCGGCGAGAACATCGCCACCACGCCGGGCTCGGTGGTGTTCCAGAACGAGCTCATCCAGCTGATCCACTTCAAGCCGATGACCGAGCAGGTCAACGAACGGCCGCTGTTGATCGTGCCGCCCTGCATCAACAAGTACTACATCCTCGACCTGTCCGAGCACAACTCCTTCGTCCGCTACTGTCTCGAACAGGGCAACAACGTCTTCATCATCTCGTGGCGCAACCCGGATGAGGAGCTCGGCGACAAGACCTGGGACGACTATCTCGAGGAAGGCACGATTCCGGCGATCGAGACCGTGCAGAAAATC
Organism: Gammaproteobacteria bacterium; assembly: GCA_020445315.1. Classification (GTDB taxonomy): domain Bacteria; phylum Pseudomonadota; class Gammaproteobacteria; order Chromatiales; family Chromatiaceae; genus Thiosocius. The sequence continues at coordinate 21,694 of JAGRGW010000103.1, read as the reverse complement.
ACCGGTTCCAAGAAGATCAACGGTGTTTCCTGGTGTATCGGCGGAACCCTGCTGGCGACGACGATCGCAGTACTGGCCGCGAGGCGCAAGAAACCGTTCGCATCGGCGACCTTCTTCACCACGCTGCTCGATTTCTCGGACCCGGGCGAACTGGGTGTCTTCATCGACGAATCCCAGGTCAACCAGCACGAGTTCAGGCTGCGCGAGGGCGGCGTCATGCCGGGCAAGCAGCTCGCGACGACGTTCTCGATGCTGCGCGCCAACGACCTGATCTGGAACTACGTCATCAACAACTACCAGAAGGGCAAGACGCCGCCGCCTTTCGACATCCTCTACTGGAACAGCGACTCGACGAACATGACGTCGGCCATGTTCACCTGGTACCTGCGCAACATGTACCTCGAGAACAACCTGGCGAAACCCGGCGGCATCGAACTGTGCGGCGTGCCGGTAGACCTCGGCAAGATCGATTGCCCGGTGTATTACCTGTCGACGATCGACGACCACATCGCGCCGTGGAAGACCACGTTCGAATCGACCGAACTGCTGAAAGGCGACATGGAATTCGTCTTGGCCGCCAGCGGTCACGTTGCCGGTGTCATCAACCCGGCGAGCAAGAACAAGCGCAACTACTGGATCGGCGGCGAGCTCGGCAAGGGCGCCGACCATTGGCTGGAGACCGCCGAGAGCCAGCCCGGCAGCTGGTGGACCAACTGGGACCAGTGGCTGAAGAACCAGGGCGGCAAGCAGGTCGCAGCGCCGGAGCAGGTCGGCAGCGAGGCGTTTCCACCGATCGAGTCGGCCCCCGGCGCGTACGTCATGGCACGCGCCAACTGATCCTGGACCGACACACGATGTGGGCAGGCGCGGCATCGCGCCTGCCGGTTCCGTCAAGCCGGAGGTAACACGATGAAGGTAACCATTGAGATCGACGCCACGCCCCAGGAAATGCGGACCATGATGGGCCTGCCGAACATCGAGCCGATGCAACAGGAAATCATCGAGAAGATTCGCGAGAAGACCCTGGCCTCGATCGACGCCAATGACCCGACCCAGCTGATGAAATTCTTCATTCCGACCAGCGAGCAGTTTAAGTCCGTGGAATCACTCCAGGCGTCGTTCTGGGAAGCCATGGCAAAGAGTATGGGCTTCACGGCCGGCTCCAAGGACAGCAAGTAAGTCGGCACCCGCCCCAGAACCGCGCGGTCAGCTGAGGCTGACCGTGCTCTGCTGACCCAGCATCGGCGCCGTAATCAACACGATACCCCCTGGCGTCACCCGGTAGCGTTCCGCATCCGCCGCACGGTCTTCACCGATGACGGTGCCGGGAGGAATACGGCAACCACGGTCGATGATCGCCCGGTGGATGCGGCAGCGCCGCCCGATCTCGACCTCCGGCAGCACCACCGACGCGCTGACCGTACCGTAAGAGTGGATGCGCACGTTGGAGAACAGCAGCGAGTCGACCACGCTTGAGCCGGATATCACACAACCTGCAGAAACCACCGAGTCCAGCGCCTTGCCCTCCCTGTCGGGATCGCGGAAGACGAATTTCGCCGACGGCAGCTGCGGGTGGTAGGTGCGAATGGGCCAGTCCTGGTCGTACAGGTTCAGTTCGGGCTCGACGCTGACCAGTTCCATGTTGGCCTCGTAGAACGAGTCGAGCGTGCCCACGTCGCGCCAATAGGGCTGGCGACCGGTTTCTTCATCGAGGAACGGGTAGGCGAATACGCGATGCTCGTCGATGATCGAAGGAATGATGTCGCGACCGAAATCATGGGTGGATGCAGCATCCCGGGCATCCTCCTCGAGCTTGCGAAACAGGAACTCCGTGTTGAAGACGTAGTTGCCCATCGACGCGAGCGCGATATCCGGTGATCCCGGCATCGGCTGGGGGTCGGCCGGCTTCTCGTCGAACCGACGCACCCGAAAACCGTCGTCGACGCCCATGACGCCAAAACCTTTGGCGTCCTCGAGCGACACGCCGACGCAGGCCACCGTCAGGTCCGCCTGGTTCTGTTCGTGGTGGGCCAGCAAGGCGCCATAGTCCATCTTGTAGACGTGGTCTCCCGACAATACCAGCACGTACTTCGGTTGCAGCGTGCGTACGATGTCGAGATTCTGGTAGATCGCGTCGGCCGTGCCCTTGTACCAGTCGCCGGTGGTCCGCTGCGATGCCGGCAGTACCTCGATGAACTCGCCGAGGCCACGCTGGAAGAATCCCCAGCCTTCCGTCAGGTGGCGGATCAGCGAATGCGACTTGTACTGCGTCAGCACCCCGATCCGACGGATGCCGGAATTGACACAGTTGGAAAGCGGAAAATCGATCAGGCGGAACTTGCCGCCGAAATAGAGCGCCGGCTTGGCGCGTCGCTCGGTCAACTCGTACAGACGCGAGCCGCGACCACCGGCCAGCACCAGTGCCAGCGTGCTGCGTGTCAACTGATCGAGATAGCGGGGATTACCGTCAATCATCGCCAAGAACCCAGACTGCGACTCGCGCCGAAGTCTCTTATCTTGCATCAATGGCCGCGCGTTGTCTGCGTCAGTGACCGGAATCGGCGCGCCAATGCGGACTCGCGCCGGCGGAACCGTCAGCGGCCGCGCTGGTCCAGGCGATGCACGAACTCGGCCATGATGCGCCGGTACAGTTCATTTCCCAGCACCGTGTCCTCGACACCGGCATCGATACTCGGGTTGTCGTTGACCTCGATAACCTTGAGTCCCTGCTTCGTCTGCTTGATGTCGACACCGTAGAGGCCGTCACCCATCATCGCCGAGGCCCGCACAGCCAGGCCGACCACTTCTGCCGGCGCGTCTTCGACAGCCAGGGTCAGGTGATCGCCGTAGCTCGGGCCTTTCTGGCTGGCCGAGTGGTTGACTATCTGCCAGTGTCCCGGGGCCATGCCGTATTGGCAGACGTAGAGACCTGCGCCGTTCAACAGGCCCACGCGCCAATCGAATTCGGTCGGTATGAATGCCTGTGCCAGCACCAGTTCGGTATCGCGAAACAGCTGCCTTACCCCGCGCCGCAGTTCGTCGACGTCATCGACCTTGATCACGCCACGCGAGAAGGACCCGTCGGGCACCTTCAGTACCATCGGAAACCCGAGCTGCTCCGGCAGGTTCTCGACCGCCTGTTTGTGCACGACCAGGGTCTTCGGCGCAGGCAGGCGGTTGGCGGACAAACGCTCGGCGAGGTAAATCTTGTTGCCACACCGCAGGATCGAGTCGGGATCGTCCATGACCACGAGTCCTTCCCGTTGCGCCTTGCGCGCGAACCGGTAGGTATGATCGTTGACCGCCGTGGTCTCGCGGATGAACAGGGCGTCGAACTCCGGTATGCGATCGAAGTCCTGCGGCGTGATCAGCTCCGCCTCCATCCCCTCCTTGCGCGCGGCACTGATGAAATTCGTCAGCGCCTTCCGGTTGGACGGCGGCATGGCCTCGTCCGGGTTGTGCAGGATCGCCATGTCATAGCGTGCCTGGCGTCGTGCGCGTGGTTGACGCCATCTTGCCGCAAGGCGTACCTGGAGCATGCTGGAGAAGCGCTCGCTGTCGGCGTCGGAAAGCTCCGTGGGGGCAAGGATCCGCACGGACGAGACGTGCCACAGGTTCTGCTGTTCCAGTACGACCTGCAACAGCGGCGCGGGAAACAGTTCGTACAGGGCGCGGCCGAGCGGGTTGAGATCGACCAGCGGCGCCTCGCCAAACACCAGCACGAACTCGAGCCGCGTACTGGCGAGCTGGGACTGACGCCGACGCAGCAGGCGGGACACCCGGCGGTTGAGTTCCTCGAGGTCGACCGGGTAACTGGCGCTCTCCGCGAGGTCGTTGATCGTCCGCACCGCCGGCAGCACACGATGGCCGCGTGCCTCAGCCAGGAGCGAACAGTAGTACCCGATATCGAGGTACTCGCGGTCACGGCACAGGTTGAGGACCTTCAGACCTTTGCGACCGGACCACAGTGGATCGGTCAGGTAGTCGTTCGCCTTGACGAGCGGCAGGCTGAGCGCCGGCGGGGGTTGCCAGCTGTCGGGGTCTTCCAGTAACAGAATGTAATCGCTCATTTTTCCCTGCTGATCAGGACGACGGCGCGCAACGCACGGCGGCCATAACGCGCAATGCGGCTGAACATGTCATTGGCAATCGGCATGTTGATGGAATCAAGCTCCGTTTCGCCTTTCTCGCTGTCGACGAACGGGTCGGTGACGTAAACAAAGTGGTCATCGAACCCGCTGATCACGACCCAGTGCGGGACCTTGGCCTCGTAAATCTGCCAGGAGCTGAGCAGCGCAAGCGGAATGGCGCCAGCCTGGAACCGGGTACGCAGTTGTGCCGGCGAGAGTTCTTCGCTGTGTATCGCCACGCCAAGCTGCTCGAGTTGCTCCTGCATGTCCTCCTGGACCAGGCCAATGACGTGCTTCTTCTCCGGGTCCCGCACCGTTTCCACGAAATGGACGCCCTGGTCAGACACGAAGATCTCGACGCGAAAACCACGCCTGGCCGCGGCGAGGCCGAGGCCATAGGGCCCACAGCCCCCATGCCCCGACGTCATGAAAATGGTGGTGGCCTCGCGCCACAGCCGCAGCTCCAGCCGTCGACTCGGCTCGACGTCCGGATCGAGCGCGTGCATGGCCATCATCAGCGCGGCGGGTCCGCAGGTGAAATCCAGGCTCTGCCGGTAATAGGCGATTGGCAACCGTTCGATGCCATTCGATGGATGCAGGGTCTTTTCGTAGCGCCACGCATCGGCATGGTCTTCGTAGTAGTGACGGTGCTCGCCGAAACGATGGTAGCCGAGCCCCTCGAACAGGCCGATGGACGCCACGTTGTCCTTGCGAACCTCCAGGCGCACCCAGGCGCGCTGGCGCTCCCAGGCTGCTTCTTCGGCGGCCTCGACCAGGCGTCGCGCGACACCCTGGCCACGGGCCTCTGGCGACACCGCGATCGAGTAGATGCGTGCCGTCGATGTCGCACGGTTGAACAGCATCACGACGTCGCCGAGCAATTTGCCGTCGCGCTCGGCCAGCAGCACCACCGCATTGGCGCGCGACAGCAGGTGACGCAGCTGGCGACGGCTGATGCGATCACTGTCGAAGCAGGCCCGTTCCAGCTCGACCAGGCCAGCCAGGTCCGCCAGTACCGCCTCGCGGCAACTGACGTTCACAGTTGTTCCAGCAGGCCGTGCCGCGCAAACAGTTTGAGCAGGCGGGAAACCTGGCTTTGGACGTGCTTTGGCATGTGCTCTTGAACAGTGAAACCGTGTCCAGCGTGGACCTGCAGCCATTCTGCCATGAATCGGGCCAGGCCAGCGGCATCCCGGGTGCCGTCGAGTTGCCCGACCAGTGTCCGGGAGAATTCATCGAGTTCGACGCAACGGTGGGTCGCCGTCGCCAGGTGTGACCAACCGAGACCGGCCTGGCGTTGTGCCAGCGTAATGGCGCGAGGGAGGCCACACGGGTTCACGGTTGAATCGCGCGACTCGAGACAGGGTTCGACGTGCTGCAATACGACCAGGCTGAAGATCTCGTCCAACGCCTCGTCGCTCGCGTCGGCATGACGCGCATCTCCCCGCGCCACCACCCGCTGAGCGGCCCTGCCCAGCAAGTCGGCGCACGGCACGGCCCGCGAAAAACAGGCAGCGAGTTCCGCCACTGCCGCCTTGCAGAGGGGCAGGCAGACCTCGAAGCCGGTTCCGTCGCGGCTGGAGAACGTCTGCGGCTTTGCCCGACGCAGGTCGAGCTTGGGTGCCGGGAGCAGGTCCGCCAACAGGCTCAACGGCAGCAGATGCCGGGGATCCAGCGTCGTCGGCGCCTCGTCGTCCCGGCACAACAGCGACTGACGAAAGGCCCGGCTGGCCACGAAGTCGAGATACTGCTCGCGCCCGACCGGGTCGTCGGCAAGATCCGACAGAACCGCACCCACGCTGCCATAGAGCTCGGGAAACCCGGTCGACAGGTCGGCGTTGCACAGGTAGCGCAAGCCGGCACGCGAAGCATCGTCGACAAACTCCTGCAGCAGGAAGGCCTGGTTGTCGGGCTCAAGGTACTCGTGCGCGAGGTAGGACGGCGGATTGCCCAGGATCCTCGAGACCTCCATCTCCAGGTAACTGCTCGGCGCATCCGTGTCGACCGCGGAACCGATACGGTCGATCAGCGCCTTGGCATGCCGAAACCGCTGCAAGGGGTCCGCGATGCCGCGGAGGTGCCAGTCGAGCAGGTCGCGGGTCAGGCCGCGCATGCGCCAGCCGGGCAGCGCGTTGTAGCTGATGTATGCCACGCCACCGCGGCGTAGCGCGCGCCGGCACAGGGCCAGGATTGCGTCGCGGACCGGGGCCGATACCCAGGAATACAGCCCATGGGCAATGATGTAGTCGAAGCCTTCCGGCCCCGGGTCGAAATCGCTCAGGTCTCCGGCGTGGAGTGTGCAATTCTTCAGACCAAGGGCATCGACCAGTTCCCGCCCCACCCTGACCTGGCTGTCAGACAGGTCGATGCCGACGAACTGCGAACCCGGGTGAAACCAGGCCAGCGGGACCAGGTGGCCACCGCTGGCACAGCCGAGTTCGAGGACCCTGCAATCGGACGGCAGGGCGCAGTCCAGGCCGTGCAGGACGCCGAGTGCGCCGAGGTAGTTCGGGTGCGCCTCGGCGAAGGGTTGCGAGTCGTAGGGAACCAGGTCGTAGGACGAAGCCAGTGCCGAGCGATCGGACGCCAGTCTATCGCTGTCGACCATCAACGGTCTTCTCCCGTCGACAGCGGATCCGGAGGGGCGTTGCGCAAACATGGCTCCCGGCAACGGGCCGGCTTGGAAACGTGTCGAGCGAAGCGCAATACCCGGTTACCAAGCGAGTGGGCAGCGTCACGCCGCAGACCTGCGCGAGAACCACGACGTGACACTCCAGCGCAGCCGCTGGGTAGTGGCGACTTCGTGCTCGAAACGCTCACTCAGGAACACGACGAAGCGCCCGGCCTCGGGCAAGACCTCCAGGCAGTCACCGCCCGGTGCGTCGTCGAGAAACATACGCAGTGCCCCGCCGTCCTCTTTGCGCCAGCGGGGGTTCAGGTAGAGGATACCGGTCAACGTACGCAGGTTGCCCTTGCGGAAACCATCCAGGTGGCGCCGGTAGCCGCGCCCGGGGGGGTAGACGGCCGCGTGGGTTTCCTGCCCAAACAGCCCAAGGAACAGCTCGTGGTTGACGGCAAGGCGCAGCTCCTCGAGCAGTTCGAGGTACTGGCGTTGTGCCGGCCCCGCGTTGTGGCGTTCAAGCCACAGTATCCGGTCACCCCGCGTTTCCGCATCTTGCCGCAAGGTATCCAGGCGCCCGGTCGCCGCGCAGTGGAAATCACCACGCAGGGACTGGCGCTGCTGCTCTTCACGCAGCTCGGCGACCCATTCGCCCGGCAGGAAGTCATCGACGACCGCCCATCCCCGCTCGGCTATGGCCGCGATAATCCCTGTAAATTTATCGACTGCGTCGCTGCGGAAGGACAGGTTCGTTGCTGAAGGAAGCGGCATTGGGGAAACCCGGCGAAAGCCGCTCAATAGACACCTGCCGCGCCAGTGCGACAACTCCGATTTTTTTACGTCGGATGAAAAAGAATTGGTCGATCGATGGGGATCAGAACGAGGCCCCAAACATGTCCAGCACCTGTCGGATCAGCGCACCACGCTCCGACCAGATCGCAGAGGCGGCGTAAATGCGCAGGGAGATCCGCGGTGCCGATGCGACGGCGTGCAGACGCCGCTCCTGTTGCGCATCGGCGACCATTGGCACCGGCAGGTACGCGGCCCCACCCGTGGACAGCAGGAGGTCATAGGCGAGGCGGCCGGTGGACACCCAGGTCCTGGGCGTTGGCGCAGCCGGAAACGCATTGGCATGCTGGGCATGAAACGAGGTATTCCAGTCGACCAGGACATAGCGGTCCGCCAGCGCCTCCGAGACGGACTGGCCGGGCCGGGCCGACACCATTACCAGCTCCAGCTCGCCCAATTGCTGCAACTGCAGTTCCGGTCCGGCCACCGGCTCCAACATCAGGCCGAGATCGGCACTGTTCTGTTGCAGGCGCGTCGCGATCTGGCTGGAGTTCAGGGTCTCGACACGCAGTGACATGTCGGGCTGCTGGTCCTGCAACTCGCGCAGCCAGTCGAGCCGGATGCCATCCCACAGGCCCGGGACGACGAGCAGGGTAAGACCGGGTCGCGGGTCCGCATCCACGGCGACCTCGTAACAGGCCAGCTCCCAGGTCTTGAGCATCCCCCTGGCATGTCCCAGGAAGCGCTCTCCGGCCCTGGTCAACTGGATATTGCTGCGCTCGCGCACGAACAGCTCGGTACCCAGCTGCGATTCCAACTGGCGAATGCGGGCACTCACGGCCGACGGGGTGATGAACAGATTGTCTGCGGCACGCGCGAAATGGCGCGTGTGATAGACCTCGACAAAGGTTTTCAGCAGGTCAATATCCATGCAGCGAAGCCTGGGTTGATGACACACCCCTGTAGAGGGCCATCATGGGCATCGGCCGCAAACCACGCCGGCCCGGCACTCAAGTAACTGTCCCGGCGCCCGCGACATTTGCGCTATTGCTTCGGCATGACCTCCACCAACACCTGGCCCACCGCGCCGGACGGCGGCTTGATTCCGAGATACGCAGCAAGGGTGGGGGCGATGTCGTATGGGGTAACAGGCCGGTCCACGCGTCGACCCTCGATACCGTTGCCGGCGAAAAACACCGGCACGTAGCTGTCGTATCGCCACGGTGACCCATGCGTCGATGCAACGATCAACCCGTCGAAGTCATTGATGAAGACATTCGGCTCGAACACCAGGTAGATGTCGCCGGACCGCTTCGGGTGGAAGTTCTTCAGCACTGAGCGGGTCAGCGCGTTGTCCGGTAGGGCATTGGTGCGCAGCCGGTTACTCGATACGGCGTAGGCAACCCCCTTGTACTTCAGCAACTCGGCCACCACCGCCTGCTCGACGTCGGCCCGATCCAGTCCCTTTTCATCGATGACCGCGTGATTGAGATAGAGGTAGGGATGGAAATAGGCCTCGACCAGTTCCTCGCCGATACCGAACTGCTGCTTCAGCGCGGTGAATGCCGGTTTTCTGTCCAGTCCCTCGGCATCGAAATGATGGGCGCTGCGTATACCCATCTCGTTCAAGTGGCCGGGCACCTCGGGTTGGCCATGGTCTGCCGACAGTACGACCAGGGTCTTGTCCAGCCCCACTCTCTCGTCGACGAAGCGCAACAACGCGGCCAAGGTTCGATCCAGGCGCACCAGGTTGTCTTCGGTCTCCAGGCTGGAGGCGCCGAAGATATGACCGACATAGTCCGTGGAGGAAAAACTGACGGCAAGATAATCGGGCACGTCGTCCTGGCCAAGCCCCTCCTCTACCAGCAGGGTCTTGGCAAAATCCAGCGTCAGCTCATCGCCCGCCGGGCTCAACGTCAGTTTGGTCGTGAAATACCTGTCGCCTGCATCACCGTAGGCATGCGGAAAGGTCCGGCCAAAACCGGCAACGTCTGTCTCGTAGATCCGGTCGTCTTTCCCGCCCATCAGGTAGCGTTCGGGTGCGTGCGTCAGCTCCCAGGACTTGCCGCCGTAGCCCGCCGCCGGCTTGCGCGCATTCCAGGCGTCGACCCACGCGGGGTAGGCGTCGTAGTAGTAACTGCTGGTGACGAATTCACCGCTCTTCTTGGAAAACCAGAACGCCTTGCCGGCATGTCCGGCCATCGACACGGCGCCCCTGTCCTTGACCGACACACCGAAGATCTTCGACTGACCGCCGAAGTGCACGGCCAGCTCGTCGCTGAACGTCGACGTCAGGATATTGGCCGGTGACCGCCCATCCGAGCGCGCGGTCTTCTGCGTGGGGTCGATCTCGGTTTTCCTGTCCACGTCTGCGCCAGCAGTGAGCAGCGTGTAATCGGCGTCCTCGATGTTGTAGGCCAGGCGATCCTGCTCACGGTCGAACCAGACATTGGCCACCATGCCGTGGGCCGCCGGAACCGCACCAGTCGCCAGGGACGTGTGACCGACGATGGTCTCGGTATTGGCATGTTGATAGTGCGCGTTGGCGAAATCGATGCCGTGCATCGCGAGGTACTCGAAACCACCGTCGCCGAGCACATCGGCAAAGCGACGGTGCAGGTCACCGCGCAGCGCATCCACCGTGATCTGCAGGATCAGGCGCGGAGGCTCGGCAAAGGCCACATCGGCCGACGCGGCAAACACCGTCGCGACCAGCGTTACGGCCAGGCCCGCGCGGCGCACAAACCCTGTAAACGGATGGATTTTTTCTGATTGCACGATTCCCCCTGGCGGTTGCTTGCTAGGCGAACGGGCGTTCGGCCCAATGTGCCAGCGTATCCCCTAAAGAGGGGGCTGCCAACTGCGGTTACCAGCACATTCGCCCTTGCGCCCGGGATTCCATCACTGCCGAACTCCGTTTACCGCCAGGGAAGTCCGACACGCGGTTACATCGCCGCACCTTTCTGCAGGCTTTCGATCACTTTAGTCCGGCGCCAGCGTTGCAACTGGGCATCTTCCGCGCCAACCCCGTCGAGCACCATCTGCAAAGTCCCCTCCATGCGAAACCGCAGGATTTCCGAATCGAGACGCATGATCTCCTGTCCCCCTTCGTCAAAAAACACAACTGCCGGAAAGTAGCTAAGATCCAGCTCGCGATACCAGGCCCTGGGGGTTGTCACGACACCTGCCGGGGCAACCAGTTTTTTTCCATCGTCGTAGGCGTCCAACTGGACCAGGTCGAACCCCATGAGCAAACGCCGGATCGACTTGTCCGCAAGTACGCGACGATGGAAGCGCTGGCAGGCTTCGCAGCCCTCGCTCTCGAAAACCACCATCAGCGGTCTGTCGGCTGCGCTGACGGTGCGATCCAGCATGTGGGGCGGCGACTCGAACATGGCATCGCGTGCAATCGGCGCGACTGCGGACGCAGGCTTGTTTTGTAGCGCCAGGTAGTCGCGCCAATGCTGTGTTCGGTAAGCCCTGCTCTCCAGGAAGTCGAGCAGCATGCCGAACCGCTTCGGTGGATAGTAGCCCACGACCCGTGCCAACAGGCGCCCACCTTCACCGAAGAACATCATCGTGGGGGTGTTGCTCGCTTTCGCCAGTAACACGAACTGTTTGACCCGGTATTCCCCGCCATTCAGGGCCACCATCTCGCTGTCATCGAAGATGTCCATGCCGATGACATCGAAGTTGTCGCGCAGACGCTGCTGCAGCAGGGGGTCCTTCAACGAGGTGTCCATGAACGCCTGGCAGTAACTGCAACGTTCCGCACTGATGAACAACATGATGCCCTGCTTTCCCGCCTCGCGCGCTTCGATCAGGTCATCCGGAAGATCGTAGAAACTGGTCTTGAACCACCCGGGATACTTCGTCCTCACGGAGGCGTCATCGGCGAAACTGGTACCGTCATCGTTGAGCTCGATGCCCCGTTGCGATGCCGTGATCTCCTGTTTCAGCGACTCTGCGAGTGACACGTGCCCCCCGCGCAATGCCCAGTCGTACGCCGAACCGCCACCGTAATCCAGGACGTCCACCCGCGCACCGGCCTTTCGCAATCGCGTGATGACATCCGTACGACCCGCACCGTATGCGAGCATCAGCGGGGAGATGCCGCCGGCATTGCGCGCATTGGGGTTTGCACCCGCTCGCAGCAGCATTTCCAGCACATCGACCTTGCCGGATACCGCATGATGGACGGATGTGTCGCCGAGGTCGTCGGCGGCATCCGGGTCCGAACCCGCTTCGAGCAATCGCCTCACCTCCTCAGCAGCGCCAAGTTGCACGGCCTTTGCCAGGGCAACACCATCGCTGCCCTGTCCTCCACCGGCTGCACTCGACTGAACCACCAGCGCAGCAGCCATGATCGCCAGGAGAAAAATTGACCGGAGACCCGCTTTACCAGGAACCGTGACGTAGACTTGCATGGGTACACCCCACTCGCAGATGAACACACGGGGAGAATGGGGGCCAACCGCTGCAATCGTCCCGAAATCGTTCCGAAGCTTTCCCGTCCTTTTTCCACCGTCCATTAAAAACATACACTTAGCAGATGCCACCATCGCGACCTCACATCCTCGAAAGTGCCGACGACGGTGCCGCGATGCGCCCTTTCAGGCTTGGCGACATCCGGGTTGACCCAGCATCGTTGAGCATCGCTCACGATGACGGGAGCTTTCGGGTCGAGGCAAAGGTCATGCAGGTATTGCTGGCATTGGCCCAGGCCGCCGGTGGCGTGGTCTCGCGTGCGGATATCGAACAGTCCGTATGGCCCGGCCGGGTGGTAACCGATGATGCGGTCACGAATGCCGTGGTCAAACTGCGCAAGGCCCTGCGGGACAACCCCCGACAACCCAAGGTGGTCGAGACCATTGCCAAGCGCGGTTACCGCCTCCTGGTTCAGCCGGATTTCGCCGCCGCCCCGGAACCCGAACACCGGGCGCCCTTGGCGCCAAGGCAAAAAAAAGCGGTCTTTGCCCTGGTGTTGTTGTTGAGCGCCGCCATTAGTGTGCTGCTGGTGCGATTTGTCAGCAATTCCGGGGAGCCGTCGCCCCCCCTCCCGCATTCCGCTCCTTCAATCGCCGTCATACCACTGGAGACACTCGGGGGTTCCGATTCCCAGGGTTATTTCGCCCAGGGCATCACGCTCGACCTGATTACCGAGCTGTCGCGCGTCGATGGACTGCTGGTGATTTCACCAGGCACCGCCTTTCAATATCGGGACATCAACGTCGATCACCGCCAGATCAGGGCAGAGACTGGCGTCTCCTACCTCGTTCGCGGCGGCGTACAACGCAGCGGAGACCGATTACGAGTCAATATCCGCCTGGTCGAGACTGCCAGCGGCAGGACGTTGTGGGCCGACCGTTTTGGCGGCGGACAGGAACAGGTTTTCGAGATTCAGGACCGGCTGGTTTCCGGTATCGCCGATGCGCTGCGGCAACAACTGGGCCAGCGCTTCGCAACGCCCAAGCGCGATGCCATCACCCGCAGCATTGCCGCTTATGACGCCTTTCTGCGGGGCCAGGAGAGCTACGGGCGCCTCACTCCTGACGACAACCGTGAAGCCCGGGCCCATTTTGAGCACGCAATCGGCCTGGATCCCGGTTTTTCCCGCGCCTACGCCGGTTTGGCGCTGACCTGGTCGCGCAAAGCGGTAGACGGATGGACAAGCACCCCGGAGATGGCCCTCGCGAAGGCAATCGATCTGGCGGCCAAAGCATCTGACCTGGACCCAGACATCCCCCAGGTACACTTCGTGAAGGCGCAGGTCGAACTGTTCCGAAGACATCACGAGTTGGCTGCAGCGGCAGCATCCGAAGCCATCAAGCTCAATCCAAACTATGCCGACGCCTACGCCCTGCTCGCCTGGATATTTCACTACGCCGGCAGGCCCGACCAGGCGTTGCCAGTGATGCAGGAGGCGCTGAAGCGCAATCCCAGTTCTCCGGCCTCGTATCACCAGACCGCGGGAGAGATACATTTCACGGCCAGGCGTTATCGACAGGCCAGCACTGAGTTCCAGGTGACACTGGCAAAAAATCCTGCTCACATGCGTGCACGGCTCTGGTTGGCAGCCACCCACCTGAAGCTCGACCAAAGAGACCAGGCCATGTGGGAAGCCCAGGAAGTCCTCGGCATCTACCCGGACTTTTCGCTGTCGCAACTACCGCATGCCTTTCCGTTCAAGGACCCACGGCAACTGGCCACGCTCGAGGAGGCGCTGCGACAGCTGGGACTGCCCGAGTGACGGTGGCCGGTGTAGTGCTGCACCCTTCCTGGCGGAGTCAGAACACGCCCGCAGGTGCCCCGGTCAGGCCGGGTACCTCGATACCGGGACGGACAGCGTTCGACGGCGCACACAGGCGCCGCCCCGTCCACTCAGCGCAACTTGAAATGCGCCACCAGGGCCTGCACGCGACTGCTCAACTGTTCGACGCTGGCTGCCTGGCGGCTGGTAGCCTGCCCGGCATCTGAGAGGCCTCTCGATGCATCACCGATACCGATCAGGTTGCGGTTGATCTCGCCGACGACCTGTCCCTGTTCCTCCGCCGCCGTCGCGATCTGGGTCGTCTTGTCTTTCAACACCTGTACCGAGTCCCTGACCCGGGCCAGGTAGTCACCGACGTTCCCGGCGAGACCGACCGTCGAATCCGCCTGTTCGCGGCTCCTGGACATGGCGCGAACGACCTGGTCGGTCGCAGCACCCAGCCGCTCGGTCATCTCCTGGATCTCCTGCGTCGATTCCTGTGTTCGCCCGGCCAGCGTCCGCACCTCGTCGGCGACCACGGCAAATCCGCGGCCCTGCTCACCGGCACGCGCCGCTTCGATCGCGGCATTGAGCGCCAACAGGTTGGTCTGCTCGGCGATGCCGCGAATGACATCGAGGACACCGCTGATGTTGTCACTGTCGGCCTGGAGCTGGTTCAGGGCCTCGGCGGCCTGCCCGATATCCAAACCGAGCTTACGCGTCGACTCGATACTGTCGCGCACGACCTGTTCGCCAGCCTTGGTCGCGTCCGCCGTTTCAACGGTCGCCGACGCCGCGTTGGCCGCGCCACTGGCGATCTCACGCACCGTGGCCTCCATCTCGTTGACCGCCGTGGCGACCTGCTGCGTTTCGTTGTCCTGGTTGGTGACTTTTTCGCTGGTCGTACGTGCCGTACTCGCCAGGTCGCCGGAAACCGACGCCAGCTCGTTGGTGGCATCCCGCACCTCGCCGATCGTTTGCCCCAACTTGTCGACGAAGGCATTGAACGCTGCCCCGATGCGCGCCACTTCGTGTCCGCCCTGGGCATCGAGACGACGGGACAGATCACCGTCACCCTCTGCGATCTCGCCCAGTGCCATCGCGACGGCATCCAGGCGCCGACCGATGACGTTGCGGTAGACGACGAAGAGTGCCGCGAAAATGATGACGACGCCGACGAGGATCATCGCAATGATCGTCCACGCGAGCGAACTGCCGGCAGCGAGCTGGTTGTCGATGGGTGTCTCGACCTCCAATACGCCACGCACGTCACCCAGCTTCCAATCAGCCTTGGGGGTATCCGGTCGACCGTTGTGACAGCCCACGCAGGCCTCCGCGACCATGCGGTCGGCAATACCCACTCGCACACGCGTGCCGTCGGCATCGCTGACAGCCTTCACGTAGGGTTGGTCCGGATTGCGGTTGATCGCATCCCAGGCGCCCTGCTGGAATGCGTCGAGGCGCCGGCTGGACCGGTTTGGAAATGGAAACGCGGAATACAGGCGCAGGCTCGTGCCCTGGGATTTCAGCTGCTCACCGAGGTCGTGGATCATCGTGGCCGGCAACGGGAACGCGTTGGGATCGTCCTTATGGTTGAACGAGCCCTTCAACCCGTCCCTGCCGAGCACCTTGGCGACAACGTTCTGGGTGTAGTAGGCGCGAATCGTCTTGAACTGGGAAACCGTCTTTTCCGCCTGCTCCAGCGCGGCAGACTCCGCCTGCTGCCGGGCCAACACGGGTACGTACCAGCTGATTGCCGCGGATACGAGCGCGACGACGACGAGAATCGGCGCAAACAGGCGCCAGAACAGAGATTTTGCCACCATTCCCCCCTTCCATAACGGGATTCGATAACCGCGAACCTGCCGGCCAGACAAATTGGTCAGCTGAAGCTAAATCGGCTCTATGGCGGAATGCTTTAGGGCGCCGGGTGCTCAGGATTGTCCGGCTGCTCCCATGCCATGCACGCGCATCCATTGCGCAACCAGCGAGATGTTCAGCTCGACGTTGTCCCAGGGGATCATGTGCCCATGATCGCCGACCCGGATCAACTCGATAGGCTGCGACATCGATGCACAGACCCGCTCCGAGTAAGACAGTGGCAATACCTCGTCGACATCACCGTGCATGATCGCCACGGGAAGCGTTCGCCCGATCGTCATCAGCCCGGTAGGCGTGTTGAACAGGCTGGACAGTGTCTTGAGCGGATAACTGTCGACCAGTAGCGGATCGTCTTCGATGTCGTCCACGGCGTCGGCGGACACACCACGGATCAGTTTCTTGAAATCGATGAACTGCAGCAGCGGCACCTTGAGGCCGGGAAACCAGAACGCACTCACCCGGGTCCAGTGCCAACCAATCTGGTGCAAGGGATCTGGCGGCACCTCCGGCATCAACAGCGTCGTACAGAACAGTGCCGCGACGCGCTCGTCGGCCACGCACAGGGAAGCGCCGAGCGTCGCACCAATGGAATAACCGTACACCGAGAACGGCCCCGTGAAGCGGGTTTCCAATGCATCGATTACGACTGACAGGTCGGCGACCGCCGTCTCGACGGTCAACACGCCGCGCTCACCGTCGGAATAGCCGTGGCCGCGCAGGTCGACGCCGACGACATGGAACCCCTGCCGGGACAGGCCGTGAAGGAGCCGGGCGTAGAGTTCGCAGTATGTCCCGATGCCGGCAAGGAAGAGGATCACCGGCGCCTCCGGCCGATCGTTCTCGTACAGCTCGCAGTGAACCTTGCCGACGCGGAATACCCGGCGATACGTCAACGGCAGCGTGAGCTGCAGTTCCTGGCGCAACCGATGTCGATGTTCAGCCCCTTCCTGGGACAGCACAGCATCTTTGAATGGACCTTTTCCGGCTGCCGCGGCGCTGTTTGTCATGACCTCTCCTGCCCATTGGCGAAACGCGCCATAAAACCACATTCGACGCATCGGCAGGCAGGCGCGTCGCCACCCGTCGGGTTCGTGCAATCGTTGCGGACTGTGGACCAACGGGCCGTCGACCTGTCACGTGCTCCCCAGTTCACCCACCAGATAACGGCAGGCGCAGACTGATCTCCAGGCCGCCCTCAGGCCGGTTGCGCGCATCGATGTCGCCGCCGTGCAGGCGCATCGCCCGTCTTGCAATGGCCAGGCCCAGGCCGAAACCTCCACTGTCGCGGTCGCGCGCATCGGCGGCACGCGAAAACGGATCGAAAACGGTCTGCAACTGCGATTCCTCCAGGCCAGGGCCAGCGTCACAGACCCGGACCACGGCCATCCCGTTTTCATGGCCCAACGTTACCGCGACCTCGCCACCTTCCGGCGTATACCGGATAGCATTTCGCAGCACGTTTTCGACCGCTGAACGGAGCAACACGGCGTCCCCGACCACGGGCGTCTTCTCACCGCTGAAACGGATCGACCTGGCGCTCGCCCGGGCCTCGAACTCGGCGTCGGTCACGACGCGCGCAACCAGTTCGTCCAGCATCAGCGGCCGGCTGTCGAATCCCGCCTGCCCGGAATCGAGACGTGCCAACGACAGTACCTCGGTCGTCAGACGCTCCAGTTCGTCCGCCTCTTTCCCGATACGCCCGATCGCCTTGCGCGGGTCGTCGGAACGCTCTGCCAGTTCCAGCGCGATACGCAGACGCGCCAGCGGGGAGCGCAACTCGTGCGAGACATCACGGACGAGTCGGCGTTGCGCCTGCAGGAGATCGCTGAGCCGTTCGGCCATCAGGTTGAAGTCATCCCCCAAAGCACCGATTTCGTCCCTGCCCGCCTGGATCACGCGGACGTCCAGGTCGCCATCGGCCATGCGCTGTGCCGCATGCCGCAAGGGACGCAGCCGCCTCGTCAGCAGGTGTGCCAGTGCCAGGCTCACCAGGCCGAACACCAGGATGGTGGCGACAGCGCGTATCCAGAACGGTATACGGTCGAGCCGCCCGCGATGCATCTCAGTGACGAGGTAGAGCCTCGGCTCGATATCCGGCAACTGTGCGGCCAGCAGCATACGGCCACGTCCCAGCCGCTCGATACCCGGCTTGATCTCGCGCGGCAGCACCTCTCGCAGCGGTGGCGGCAGCAGGCCGGGAACCGCTCGATTGCCCGCATCGTCGACCAGGGTCAGTCTTCGCCGCTCAAGGGCGCCCTGCAGCCAGCTGTGTACGGCTGACGCGCCCCCGTCCCGCCACAGCACAGACGCGGTTCCGGCCCGTGCCTGTAGCACCGCATCCGCCCGTTCCAGGCGCTCGTCGCCGAAAATGCCCTGCAGGAACAGGAACGATCCCGCCAGCAGCAGCATCGCCAGCCAGAACGACAGGAAGATTCGCAGGAACAGGCTCATTGGCCGGAAACGTACTGGTATCCGACGCCACGCACAGTCTTTATTCGGGGTGAACCGTCGGACTGTGGGCCGAGCTTCTTGCGGATCTGCACCATGTGCGTTTCGATACGGCGGTCGTAGGCCTGGAGCGGGCGACCGAGCCCCTGTTCCGCCAGTTCCTCCCTCGACACCACCTCGCCGGCATGACCGAGCAACAAAGCCAGCAGGTTGAACTCGGCACCCGTCAACTCGATGCGCTGGCCGGCCACGTCAACCTGTCGCGTCGCCATGTCGAATCCCACGTCGCCGACCTGCTGACGTGTCGGCATCGCATCGGCGGTCGCATCGGGACGATGCCGCAACAGGTTGCGCAGGCGGGCTACCAGTACGCGGGGGCTACAGGGCTTGGCGACGTAGTCATTGGCGCCCAGCTCCAGCCCGAGTACCGTATCCGTGTCTTCGCCACGTGCCGTCAGCATGAGCACGGGGACGGCCGAGCGTGCCTGGATCTGCTTCAGGACATCGAAGCCGTTCATGCCCGGCAACATCACGTCCAGCACGATCACGTCCCAGTCCCCGCTCAATGCACGGTCCACCCCGGACGGTCCGTCGTGAACACTCGCCACAGTGAATCCCTCGCTGCCGAGATACTCGGTCAGCAATTCGCACAGCGTCACGTCGTCGTCGATTATCAGTACGTTGCCCATATGCCTGCGCACTCCACTCGCATTCATTGTGCGCGCTCGGGCGCCGTTAGCCGACCCTGGCAGCGACGACTTTGCATTTCTTTGCAAAACCTCGCCCATCCGCTACCCAAGCTGAACCGGTAACTCCCTAGAGTGGAGCCACCTGCCATGTGGCAGCAGACAGTGTCGACGAGCCACGGAACACCCGGACGGATCGTCCTCACCCAAATGGAGACAAACATGAAAACGATCAACAGGCGAATCGTCGCCCTGGGCCTTGCAACCGCGCTCGTCACCGGTACCGGCGCCACGCTGGCTTTTGCCGGACACAAGGGACAACACGGCTGTGACCGCAGCGGCCGTGGTGGCCCAATGGCGGCCCTGGAACAGTTGGATGGCCTGACTACCGAACAGAAGACGCAGCTCGAACAGATCCGTAACCAGACACGCGATGCCATGCGCGACTTGCGCGAGGCCATGCGCGACGGTCGCGATGACCTGCGCACGGCAATGGTCGACGGTGCGGACATCGAGACCATCACGGAGCTGGCCGAGAAACAGGGTGCTCAAAAGACACGGATGATCGTTCTGCGCGCGCAGACGCGGAACCAGATCAATGATGTGTTGACCGGAGAGCAACAGCAGCAGCTTGCCGAGATGCGCGCTTCGAACAGGCACGAGCGCCAGTACTTCCGAGGTAAGCGAGATTTCTGACAACCCTGATGGAGACCATGGCATCCGGCCGCTGAAGCCGGATGCCAGGCTGGACTTCATTTGCATCTGGCACTCCACCGGCAATACGGTGGAGACAGGTACACATATTCCCATCGCGTCGCGTACCGCGCACGGGCTACTGCCCCGGGTCAGGCGACTTCGAAGTCCGCGAGTTTCTCCAGCGCCCGCACCATCGCGGAGTGGTCCCAAGCGGCCCCACCGTGCGCACAACAGGCATTGAACAGTTCCTGCGCAGTCGCCGTGTTCGGCAGCGACACACCCAACTCGCGCGCGTTGCTGAGGGCGAGATTCAGGTCTTTCTGGTGCAACTCGATGCGGAAGCCGGGATCGAATGTGCGCTTGATCATGCGCTCGCCGTGAACCTCGAGGATCTTCGACGACGCGAAGCCGCCCATCAGTGCCTCGCGGACCTTGGCCGGATCGGCACCGGCCTTCGCCGCGAACAACAACGCCTCGCCGACCGCCTCGATGTTCAATGCGACGATGATCTGGTTCGCAACCTTGGCGGTTTGACCGTCACCATTGCCACCGACCAGGGTGATGTTCTTGCCCATCAGGTCGAACAGCGGCTTGACCGCATCGAAGGTGGCCTGTTTGCCGCCGACCATGATCGACAGCGCCGCGTTTTTCGCACCGACCTGGCCGCCCGATACCGGCGCGTCGAGGTACTCGCATCCCAGTGCATTGATACGCTCGGCAAACCGCTTGGTCGCCATCGGCGATATCGAGCTCATGTCGACCACGGTCTTGCCGGCGCTCAGTCCGGCCGCGACACCGTCGTCGTCGAACAGCACGGACTCGACGTGCGGCGTGTCCGGCACCATGACGAAAATGACGTCCGCGTTACTGGCCACTTCGCGTCCGCTCTCGCACGCGGTGCCGCCGGCATCGACCAGTTCAGCCGGTACCGCACTGCGCGTGTGCAGGTAGACCTCGTGGCCGCCGGCGATCAGGTGGCCGGCCATGGGGGTGCCCATGATGCCGAGGCCGATGAATCCGAGTTTGCTCATGTCTTAGCTCCTGGATGGGGAAATCTAAAAAGAATCGCGCCGCCCTCTACACGTGTGGGAGGACGGATTGATAACCGGGATCTCTGCGGCTTGGCAACCGCCAGTCAATACCCGCCCGATTTCTTGGACCCCTGGCCGTCCCGCATCTTGCCCAACACCTGTTGAGCACCGGCCGCCATCAGGCGCGCATCGGATGCAATCGTGACGAACTGGAAGCCCATACCGATACGCTTGAGCGCGTACTCGGGCGTACCGTTGTGGATGCCGGCAATCACGTTGTGCTCCCTGCACTTCGCCAGGATGTACTCGATCGCCTCGGCAGCCGGGGAATCGACCTCGTCGAAGGTCGGCTGGCAACCGAGCGCCAGGGAGAGATCGGACGGTCCGATGTAGATCGCCTCCAGGCCGTCGACCCGGAGGATGTCTTCGAGATTGTCCAGCCCCTGCCGGGTCTCGATCATGGCGAATGCCACGATGGTATCGTTCGCATGCTGCGGATAGTCCTGGCCGCCGTACAGAAATGCGCGGATGGGTCCGAAGCTGCGTGTACCCCGCGGCGGATAGTTGGTGTACGCCACCAGCCGTTCGGCGTCCTCGGCCGTGTTCACCATCGGACAGATGACGCCGTAGCAACCCGCGTCGAGCATCTTCATCAGGATGCCCGGCTCCAGCCACGGCACGCGCGCGAGCGGAACCGTCTGTGTCGTCGAGATCGCCGTCAGCATATTCACGGCCGCTTGGTAATCGTTGACCCCGTGCTGCAGGTCGATAGTCAGCGAGTCCCAGCCCTGGTGGGCCATGGTCTCGGCCGAGAACGCGTTCGGGATGGCAAGCCAGCCGTTGACGGCCGCGCCGCCCCGGGCCCAGATTTCACGAAGCCTGTTGCTGCGCATGTTCAGTTCCTGTCCTCAGCGCACCATGCACGGGCGCTTGTTGTCGAAAGTCCAGCCGGGTACCAGGTACTGCATGGCGACCGCGTCGTCGCGCGCCCCCAACCCCTGCTTCCTGTACAGCTCGTGCGCCTGCTGCACCTGATCCATGTCGATCTCGACACCGAGACCGGGGCGCTGCGGCACCTCCACTTCGCCGCCACGGATCCGCAACGGCTCGCGGGTCAGACGCTGCCCATCCTGCCAGATCCAGTGGGTGTCGATCGCGGTGAT
>JAGRGW010000523.1:3466-3652 GCA_020445315.1 Gammaproteobacteria bacterium | reverse complement strand
AGCGGCGAATGGCGGTCATCATGAACGAGACAAGGGTCAGTGGCCACCCGGCCCCGAGAAGTAACCGGCACCGACATGGGTCTTGGGCGACTTGGTCTGCTTCGGCGGCGTCGGCGGCAACGGCCGCAGGTAGATCTCCATGGTGATCCGCGTGCCGTTCTTTTCGTTCACCAGTTCCGGCCAGGT
>JAGRGW010000523.1:0-3366 GCA_020445315.1 Gammaproteobacteria bacterium | reverse complement strand
AGCACGCTGAACAGGCCGACGCCCGCCGCCGGCTTCAGCTTGTCGCGCAGCTGCCGTTCGGTCTCGCGGATTTCGTCGCGCAGTTTCTTCGACGGCGTCGCCCCGTTCCACCAGCGCCAGGTCTGGGTCACCACGGACTCACCGAGCCAGATCGCCATCCCCCCGCCGACAATAACGAGCGTGGTCGTGATCGGCTCCAGTTCACCGGTTGGGTCGGTGAAGTTGACCGGGTTGTTGCCGGCGTACCTGGCCAGGTTGAAGGTACCGCCGACGAGGCCCAGCGGGTCGTCGCTGGTGAATCGTCCCAGGCCGGGCTCGTAGTACCGGGCGCGGTAGTAGTACAACCCGGTGGCGGGGTCGTACTCGCGAGCGGTGAACGCATAGGGTTGATTGAACGGGACCGACCCGACCGCGACGATCTCGCCGAACGCCGAGTAGGCATAGGCCTGCGCGACCGCACCGTCGCTGTCGGTGATGCCGACGATGCTGCCAAGCGCATCGGCGTGGTAGTAGTAGGGCGCGCCGGCCCGCTCCATGATCAGCGGTTCGTCGACGCCGTTGCCGAGCGTATAACGCGTGACGACGTTGTTCGAACCGTCCAGTTCGAGCAGGACCTCGGTCTCGTCGTACAGGTAGCGACGCACCGTGGTGACGCTGTTCGCCGTGACACGTTTCTCGATGCGCCGCCCCAATCCGTCGTAGCGGAAATCGACCGTGACCGTCGGCGATGCCACCTGGACCAGGCGATTCTCCGCGTCGTAGGCCAAGGTCGTCGCACCACCGCCACCCTTGGGCGTGCGCGAGACCAGGTTGTTGTCGGCATCGTAGGTGTAATCGTATTCCGTGTCCGACAACAGGCGGTTGGCCGCATCGTAGACGGCGTCAGCGGTATCGCCCGCCTCGCGCAGGCGGTTGCCACGCGCATCGTAGGTGAAGGTCTCGGCCGCGGACCCCGGCTCCCAACCGCTCGCCTGCGTCAGCCGCCCGAGGCTGTCGTAGGTGTAAGCAATCGACGGCGCCAGCAACATGCCCGAGCGCTGCAATGTCATTGCCGTCCGGTTGCCGGAGGCGTCGTAGCTGTAGCTGGTGTCGGCAATCGTTCCCGCACCCGAGGTGAGAACGCGTGTTACCAGGCCCGCACTGTCGTAGCTGTAGGTCGTCGATACGCCATTCGGGTAGCTGGCGGACGTACGCAAGCCGGTGGCATTGTGCGCAAACGCAATGGCCTGCCCGCCCGGACCGGTAACGCCGGTCAAGCGACGACGCGCGTCATGCGTGTAGTTGGCCGTGTCACCGTCCGGGTACGTCAGCGTGGCCAGGTTGCCACTGGCGTCGTAGGTATAGCCGATCGTCGACTGCGGCTGCACCGCCGTTGCCGCGGTACGCGCCTCGACCAGGCGGTCGGCGGCGTCGTAGGCCAGCGTGACCGTCGAGTGCGCGTTGCCGACGCTGACCAGGCGCCCGCTGTTGTCGTAGCCATAGGTCACGCTGTCGTCGGGCGAGGTCTTGCCGGTGCGTCGCCCCAATGCGTCGTAGGTATAGCTGATCGTCTGGCCGCGGGCATTGGTCTTCGACGACAGGTTGCCCGCCGCATCGTAGGCAAAGCTCACGTAATTGCCGAGCGGGTTGGTCGACCGGGTCACCCGGTCGCGGGTGTCGTAGATGAAGCTGGTCACGTGCCCCTGCTGGTCGGTCACCGTCAACAGGTTGCCGGCAGCATCGTAGGTGAAGTCCACGGTTTCGCCCGTGGCGTCGGTAATCGTCGTCAGCCGACTGCCGGCATCGTAGCCGTACTGGGTCGTGTTACCGAGCCCGTCGGTGACCGAGGTCAGGTTGCCGAGCACGTCGTAGGTATAGCTGTTGGCATCGCCAGCCGGGTCGGTCACCTGTGTCACGTTGCCGTGCGTGTCGTAGGTATAGGCGGTGACCTGCCCTTCGGGCCCGGTCTCGGTGACGAGCTGGCCCCTGGCATTGAATGCCCGCGTGGTCACGTTACCCAGCGGGTCGATGATCCGCACCAGGTTGCCGACCCCGTCGTACTCGAAGCGGGTCACGTTACCAAGCCGGTCGGTAATCGACGTCGCGAGCCCGGTCGTGGGGTCATAGACAATCTGCGACGTGTTGCCGTCGCCGTCGACGATCCCGGTCATACGACCGCTGGTATCGTAGGTATAGCCGCGGGTGTCGCCATTCTCGTCGGTCGAACTGGAAACGAACAGGTTGGCGCCAAACGCCTCGTTGACCTCGTTACCGTCCGGGTCGATCGTACGCGTGATGTTGCCGAACTCGTTGTAGTAAAAAGTCCAGACATTGCCGCTGGCATCCGTCTTGGTCGTCTTGTTCTCCGCGGGCGAATAGACCACCGACCAGGTCTGCCCTTCCTCGAGGTAGCTGGTCACACGATCGCTGGTGTCGTAGCTCGCCTGGTGGACAACGTTGCCCCGCGCATCCGTGACCCGGGTCAGGTTGTGCGCATCGTCGTAGGCATACACGGTGGTGTTGCCCAACGGGTCGACGACACTGGTCAGGTTGCCAAGCGCGTCGTAGCCATACTGCACGACCCGGCCGGCCGGATCGGTGACGCTGGCGACGCGGCCGTCTGCGCCTTTGGTCAGCAGCAGTTGTCGACCCGACGCGTCCGTCAGCGCCGTGATGAAACCGGTGTCGTCGTAGCTGACCGTCAGGGCGTTGCCGTTGTTGTCGGCAACGGCCGTCAGCATCCCCGCCGTATCGAACCGGCGCCGGGTACCGTCGGTGCCGGTCAGCGTGTAGGTGCCGTCCGGGAGTTTGACCAGGGTGGCCTGCAGCGCCGGCGGCGAGGTGAAACTGCCATCCGGGTTACGCACGAAGCGTTCGCGTTTGCCGCTCCCCTCGCGGCAGATGGCGAACAAGGCGTCACCGTTGGTCGTTTCGACCAGGCGCTGATCGTACGTCGTCGACCAGCCGACACCGAACGGCCCACTGCGGCGATCCTGGCTGTTGTAGACGCGATTGATCTCGAGTGCCGCACCCAGCGACGGGATGAACAGGTCATTGTGCGCGTGGACCAGGTTGCCGCCGGCCACCTCGAACGGCGAGCCGGTGGCCTTGCAGGTGCCGGGACCGGGATCGTCGTCATCGGGTGGTGTCACCGGGGTGAAGGTATCGTGCCCCTGGTCCCACGGAAAATGGTAGGCCTGGACCAGGCCACTCAGTCCGAGCAGCAACACCAGGGCCCACAGGATTCGGCCGGCCGCCTTTGTCCGCGGCAGGCGCCCGCGGTGGATCGATCGATCTGCCTGTCCGATCTGTGTCATGGCTTCGGTTCCGTCTGCGAGACCAGCGCCCGGATACGCTGGCTGCGCTGCGCGATGTCGTCGCGTACCG
>JAGRGW010000102.1 GCA_020445315.1 Gammaproteobacteria bacterium | reverse complement strand
TGACCATGCAGTTGGTATCGTCCATGACGATTACCGCGCCGGAACCCAGCATCGAACCGGCGCCGGCGATGCTGTCGTAGTCCATTGTCAGGTCCATCATCACGTCGCCCGGCAGCACTGGCGCCGACGAACCGCCCGGAATGACGGCCTTGCAGGGCCGGCCGTCACGCACCCCGCCGGCCAGTTCCAGCAACTCGGCGAACGGCGTGCCCATCGGCACCTCGTAGTTGCCCGGTCGGGCGACATTGCCGGAAACGGAGAACAGCTTCGGGCCACCGCTGTTGGCGACCCCGATCTCGCGGAACCAGTCCGCGCCGCGGCGAATGATGTCGGGCACCGAGGCCAGTGTCTCGGTGTTGTTGATGACCGTGGGCCGACCGTACAGTCCGAACATCGCCGGGAACGGCGGCTTGTAGCGCGGTTGGCCCTTCTTGCCCTCGAGCGACTCCAGCAGCGCGGTCTCCTCGCCACAGATATAGGCGCCACCACCGAGGTGCGTGTGGATGTCGAAGTCGAAGCCGGAACCGAGGATGTTCTCGCCGAGCAGTCCAGCCTCGCGTGCCTCGGCCAGCGCCGCCTCGAACCGTTCGTACGGCTCCCAGAATTCACCGCGGATATAGTTGTAGCCGGCCACCGCACCGATGGCGTACCCGCAGATCAGGATACCTTCGACCAGGGCATGCGGGTTGTAGCGCAGGATGTCCCGGTCTTTGAACGTGCCGGGTTCACCCTCGTCCGAGTTGACGACGACGTACTTGTCTCCCGGTGCCGTACGATTGATGAAACTCCATTTCAAGCCGGTCGGAAAACCCGCGCCGCCGCGGCCGCGCAGCCCCGACTGCTTGACCATCTCGATGATCTCTTCCTGCGGGGTCTTCTCCTCCAGAATCTTCTTCAGTGCCTCGTACCCGCCCTCGGACTGGTAGGTCTCGAGGCGCCACGGGCGATCCTTGTGCAACGTACGGAAACAGACTTCGTTCGCCATGCCGTTACTCCAGACCTTCCAGGATCTGATCGACCAACTCGGGCGTCAGATTCTCGTAATACGTGTGGCCGATCTGCATCATCGGTGCGCCACCGCAGGCGCCCAGGCACTCGACCTCCTTCAGGCTGAACCGGCCATCCGCCGTGACCTGGCCAAAACCGATACCGAGCCGGTTGGTCAGGTGCTCCAGGATGTTGTCCGAGCCGTTGATCATGCACGAGATATTGGTGCACAGGCAGATCTTGTGTCGCCCGACCGGCTTGTGCTCGTACATCGAGTAAAAACTGGCGACCTCGTAAACCGCGATCGGCGGCAGATCGAGATAATCGGCGACCTGGTCCATCAGCTCGCGCGTCAGGTGTCCGCCGTTCATGTCCTGCACGATCATCAGTGCGGCCATGCAGGCCGACTGCTGCCAGCCCTCCGGGTACTTTGCCACCCAGGTGTCGATCTGCTCGCGTACCTCGGGCGTGAACAGCGCGTCCTTGTCCTCGCACCGGTCGACGCGCGTCATTGGTTCACTGCGCATACTCATCGGTCGATCTCTCCGAAAACGATGTCCATCGTGCCGATGATCGCGACCACGTCAGCCAGCATGTGGCCACGCGCCATCTCGTCCATGGCGGCCAGGTGCGGGAAACCCGGCGCCCGGATCTTCAGACGGTACGGTTTGTTGGCGCCGTCGGAAACGATGTAACAGCCAAATTCACCCTTCGGCGCCTCGACCGCGGCGTAGACTTCGCCAGGCGGCGGACAGTAGCCCTCGGTGAACAGCTTGAAGTGGTGGATCAGCGCCTCCATGTCGTCCTTCATGTCGGCACGTTTTGGCGGCGCGATCTTGTGGTCGCCGATCATGACCGGGCCGGGATTGTCGCGCAGCCACTTCACGCACTGCTTGATGATACGGGCCGACTGGCGGAACTCCTCGATCCTGACCAGGTAACGATCGTAGCAATCGCCGTTGGTGCCGATCGGAATGTCGAAATCGACCTGGTCGTAGGCGGCGTACGGCTGTTTCTTGCGCAGGTCCCAGGCAATACCCGATCCGCGCAACATCGGGCCGGTGAAACCGAGTTGCATCGCCCGCTCCGGGGTGACGACACCGATACCCACGGTGCGCTGTTTCCAGATCCGGTTGTCGGTCAGCAGCGTCTCGTACTCGTCGACCAGCTTGGGGAAACGATCGATGAAATCCTCGATGAAATCGAGCAGCGACCCGTCGCGGTTCCGGTTGCGGCGACGACCTTCGGCCTTGCTGCCGAACTGGCCCTCGTCGTAGCGCGGCATCTGGTCCGGCAGGTCGCGATAGACCCCGCCGGGACGGTAATAGGTCGCGTGCATACGCGCGCCGGACACTGCCTCGTAGCAGTCCATCAGGTCCTCGCGCTCGCGGAAGCAGTACAGGAACATCGTCATCGCACCGACGTCGAGCGCGTGCGTGCCGAGCCACATCAGGTGGTTCAGGATACGCGTAATCTCGTCGAACATCGTGCGGATGTACTGCGCACGTTCCGGCGCCTCGATACCGAGCAGCTTTTCGATGGAACGCACGTAGCCGTGCTCGTTGCACATCATCGAGACGTAGTCGAGGCGGTCCATGTACCCGATCGACTGGTTGTACGGTTTGCTCTCCGCCAGCTTTTCGGTGCCACGATGCAGCAGCCCGACGTGTGGGTCAGCGCGCTCGATGACCTCCCCGTCCATCTCCAGCACCAGGCGCAATACGCCGTGCGCAGCGGGGTGCTGCGGGCCAAAGTTCAGCGTGTAGTTTCTGATCTCAGCCATGACTCACTCGGCTTCCTCGCTGCTCGGCTCGGGTTTCCAGCCGGCTTCGTAGCGGCTGTCTTCACGGATGACGCGTGGCACCAGCGTCCGCGGCTCGATTTGTACGGGTTCGTAAATCACGCGCTGCTGCTCCGGGTCATAGCGCATCTCGACCTGGCCGATCAGCGGGAAATCCTTGCGGAACGGATGACCGATAAAGCCGTAATCGGTCAGGATGCGCCGCAGGTCCGGGTGACCGGAAAACAGGATGCCATAGAGATCGAAGGCCTCGCGCTCGAACCACGTCGCCGAGGCCCAGATCGGCACGACCGAATCGACGATCGGCCGGTCGGCGTCGAGGTAGGTCTTGACCCGAAGACGCACGTTGTGGGTGATCGACAACAGATGGTAAACAGCGGCAAAACGGTTCGCGGGATCCAGTTCCGGTGCATCTGCGCGGCTCGCGCCCCGACCGAACCCGGCGTTCGCCGCCTGGCTCGTCACCCACTCCGACTGCCCGTAGGCCGCGTAGTCGACGCCACATACGTCGATGCATTCCTCGAACGCCAGTGCGCGCTTTTCGCGCAGCAGGGTCATCACGCCGGTCAACTGCTCACGCGGCACCGTCAGCGTGATCTCGCCCCGGGCGCGTTCCCAACGGCAGTCTTCGAAGTCTTCCTGGAGGTGCTCTTCGAGCGCCTCCTCGAGTTCGTCCAGGCGTTCTTCTGGTGTCATCAGGTATCGGTTATCCGTGAGTGCCTAGCGGGCGATGGTATTGGTACGGCGTATCTTGTTCTGCAACTGCAATATGCCGAACAACAGCGCCTCGGCGGTCGGCGGGCAACCCGGCACGTAGACGTCGACCGGCACGATGCGATCGCAGCCACGCACCACGGCGTAGGAGTAGTGGTAGTAACCGCCTCCGTTGGCGCAGGACCCCATGGAGATGACCCAGCGCGGCTCGGCCATCTGGTC
>JAGRGW010000522.1 GCA_020445315.1 Gammaproteobacteria bacterium | reverse complement strand
GTGTGGATGACGCCCGCGGCCTGCGGCGCCGTCGCACCGACGGCAACCGTCCAAGCACGGACCTCTTTGACACCCGCAGTGAAATAGGTCTGCAGGTGCAGCAACTGGTAGCCGGCGCGCACCACACGGTCGAGCCCGGGCTCATCGAGCCCCATTTCGGCAAGGAACTCGGCCTTGTCGGCTTCGTCGAGTTCGGACAGCTCGGCCTCGATCGCGGCGCAGACAGGCACGACCTCGGCACCCTCGCGCGCGGCGAGCTCGCGCACGGCATCGAGGTGCGGATTGTTCTCGAAGCCGTCGTCGTTGACATTGGCGATGTACAGCGTGCGCTTGATCGTCAGCAGGTGCAGGTCGCGCAGTTCCAACTGCTCGTCGTCAGTCAGCGACATCGCCCGGACCGGCTGACCACTGTCGAGCTGGTCACGCACGCGGCTCAGCAGGTCGCGCCGCGCCAGCACCTTCTTGTCGCCGGTCTTGACCAGCTTTTCCGCCTTCAGCAGCGCCTTTTCGACCGAGTCGAGGTCGGCCAGGGCCAACTCGGTATTGATTGTCTCGATATCGGACAACGGATCGATGGTGCCGGACACGTGCACGATGTCGTCGTTCTCGAAACAGCGCACGACCTGCGCGATGGCGTCGGTCTCACGGATATTGGCCAGGAACTTGTTGCCCAGACCCTCGCCTTTCGAAGCGCCGGCCACCAGCCCGGCGATATCGACGAACTGCATCGTCGTCGGCACCACCGACTGCGGCTTGACGATGCCGGCCAGGACGTCGAGCCGGCGGTCCGGCAGGGGCACGACACCAACGTTCGGGTCGATCGTGCAGAAGGGGTAGTTCTCGGCGGCGATCGTCGCCTTGGTCAGGGCATTGAACAGGGTCGACTTGCCCACGTTCGGCAACCCGACAATTCCACACTTGAATCCCATGCTTGCAGCCCCGCGGTGCGACGATCAAAAAAGGCCGCAAATCATAACGGAAAGCCGGTCTGCGCGGTATCTTGTGGCTGCCCCTCTGGAACGTCAGTCGGTCTTGCCCGCCCGGTTGTAGACATCGTCGAACCGCACGATGTCGTCTTCGCCCAGGTAAGAACCCGACTGGACCTCGATGATCTCGAGCGGGATCGTGCCCGGGTTTTCGAGCCGGTGACGGGTACCCAGCGGGATGTACGTCGACTGGTTTTCGCCAAGCAGGAACTCGCGGTCGTCGCAGGTCACGCGTGCGGTGCCGCTGACGACGATCCAGTGCTCGGCGCGGTGGTGGTGCATCTGCAGCGACAGCGATGCCCCGGGCTTGACGCTCAGGCGCTTGACCTGGAAACGCTCGCCGGCATCGATGCCCTCGAACGCCCCCCACGGGCGGTGCACGCGGCGATGGAACTCACCCTCGCAGCGCCCCTGCGCGTCGAGTTGCTCGGTGATCTTTTTGACGTCCTGCGCATGATCCTTGTGCGCGACCAGCACCGCGTCCGCGGTTTCGACGACGATCAGGTCGCTGACACCGACGGTCGCCAGGATCCGATGATGCGCGTGCAGCAGGTTGTTGTGCGAGTCGACCGAAATGACGTCGCCGTGGCGTGCATTGCGATGCTCGTCATGCTCCAGCACCTCCCAGAGCGCCGCCCAGGCGCCGATGTCCGACCATCCAGCGTCCAGCGGTACAACGAGACACTGCCCGTCTTCTCCCGACAGCGGCTCCATGACGGCATAGTCGATCGAATCGGACGGCGACGCGGCGAACGCCTCGCTGTCGACCCGGAGGAAATCCATGTCGCGGACACCCTCGGCGTGCGCCTTGCGTACGGCACCCGCGATGTCCGGCCGATAGCGCTCGATCAGCTCGAGCCAGCGACTGGCGCGCAGCAGGAAAATTCCACTGTTCCAGTAGTAACCGCCGCGCGCGAGGTAACCTTCCGCGGTTTCGAGATCGGGCTTCTCGACGAACGCGTTGAGCCGGTAAGTATCGGCATCGACGGCGTCACCCGCCTGTATATAGCCAAACCCGGTCTGCGGGCTGTCCGGCACGATGCCGAACGTC
>JAGRGW010000521.1 GCA_020445315.1 Gammaproteobacteria bacterium | reverse complement strand
CGGTGTGGTTCAGGTCCTCGCGCTTCAGGAAGATCTGCGCGCCCCCGAGCCTGTCGGACAGGCGCCTGGCATGAAACAGCGCGCTCGGCCGACCGATGTAGTCACGCTGCAGTGCGCGCAGTTCCAGCTGAAAGGCCTCTGTCTGGCGAATCTCCCGGTAAGCCGCGGTGATCTCGTCCATGATCGCCTTCAGCTCGGGCGGGATGACCTGGCCGCCGTATTTGCCGAAGAAACCGTGTTCATCGGGCATGGGGATATCAGGCATCTGCATGGCAATGGGTCCGTTGCGTGAGGTGATAGGGCGTGGATTGGAAAACTTAACGTCGTCGCGGGTGCCCGGTCATTGACCTGGGACAGGAACTGCCCGGTCGGCCGGAATCAGGCGTTGTGGCCGTCGACCCGCTTGGCAGGGTTTCATGGGTAGGGGATGCTGTCGGGCGGGATCAAGAACGGGTCGATTTCTGCCGCTACCCTTGGATGTACAGCGCCACCGCGGTCGCGATGTTGAGCCGCGGCGAGTGATTGAATGGACCACGGGTGCCAATTGACTAGCGAATCGACGTCTTTCGACAGCGAACGGGTGTATGCGGAACAGGTTGCCTACCTGTTCAAGCCGTTGCTGCTGTCGGTGGCGGCAACGCTGGTCGGGGTCGCGCTGTTCGCCGCGGCGCAGTGGCCGGTGGTCGACCATGACCGTATCCTCGGCTGGATATCCCTGGTCGGTGTCGTCACGGTTCTGCGCGTCATCCTGGCACTGGCCTATCGCCGTTTTTCGACGACACGGCTGTCCCCACGCTGGTGGGGACACCTGTTCGTGTTCGGTGCGGGCCTGGCGGGTATAGCCTGGGGGGTGGGGGGCATCCTGTTGTTCCCGCCGGGAATCGTCGAGCATCAGGTCATTGTCGTGCTCGTTATCGTCGGGATCTGTGCCGGTGGCACGACGACGCTGTCGGTGGTGCCGCTGGCGGCCTACCTGTTCCTGGTGCCGGCGATGCTGCCGGTCGCGTACCTGTTCCTGACCACGGGACACCCGGTGTCGTTCATCGTCGGGCTGATGTTGCTGCTGTCCTTCGGTTTTTTTCTCAGCAGCACCAAGAACACCTATACCAATACGCGGCAGAACATCCTGCTGCGCATCGCGGCCGAGAACCGTGAGCGTTCCCTGGTCGAGGCCAATCGCGAGATCGAGCGCAACAGCAGGGCGAAATCGGATTTCATGGCCAACATCAGTCACGAGATCCGAACACCCCTCAACGTCATCATCGGCATGCACCACCAGTTGTCGCGAATGCCGCTGACCGCCGAACAGTCGCAGGTTCTCGGCAAGGCCGAGCGCGCGGCGGGTGCGTTGCGCGACATCGTCGACACCGTGCTCGATTTCTCGAAAGCCGAACGCGGCCTGATCGAACTCGATGTCGCCACGTTCGACCTGCCCGCGTTGATCGCCGATATCGGCGCCGGTATTGCGCTGCAGGCGCGGTCGCGCAAGCTGCAATTCAGCAGTGAAACTGCCCCGGATGTACCGACTTCGCTGATCGGTGATGCAGGCCGGCTCCGCCAGGTGCTGATGATCCTGCTGGGCAATGCGCTGAAATTCACGGTTCATGGGTCGGTCGCACTGGTGATCCGGCGGGCGCCGTCCCCGCCCGGCGAGGTCAGGCTCGTCTTCGCGGTCCGCGATACCGGGCCGGGAATCGAGAGCGATCTGCTCGCATCCAGCATGCGCCCTTTCAGCCAGGGCGACAGTTCCAGTACGCGTCGGCACGGCGGCATCGGCATGGGGCTGGCCACGGCGCTGCGACTGGTAAAGGTGATGGACGGGGAACTGCAGGTCGACAGCGAGCCGGGCAGGGGAAGTGAATTCCGCGTGGTCTGCCCGTTTCGCGTCGGCAGCGATGATGGCCGGCGTTCGGTCAAGGCGGAGGATCTCCGGCAGCCGAACGCCGAAGCCGGCAGCAACGACATCGCGCACGTCGACGTCGATGTCGGCGAGCTGTTGCGCAGCTTGTACGCACAGGTCGAGGATTACGACACCGAGGCATTGAACACGGCCCGGCAGCTCTGCGGCGCCGGCGCACTGGCCGATCCCGACAATCTCTGCGAGCCGCTGCTGTCGGCGCTGAATGCCTACGCGTTCGAGGCCGCCGCGGAACTCCTTAAGGAGCGGCTGGGTGATGCCAGTGAAACCGATAGTGACGGGACCGTCGACGAGGCGCGTGTGTCTGGATCCCGCCCCGCGCGATAGCCCTGCTGCCTGCACGACAGGCAGTTGGCCGGCGCGCGACGCGTGACGTGGCTCAGGGTTTTCCCGCATGGCCCGGTTTCGATGCTGGGCTAGAACTACAAGGGAACGACGGCGTCGATGCACGCCTGTCGCGCCTGACCGGGGGCCCGGTATCGGTGCCGAACGGGTCGGTCTGTAAAGCCGCTCCAAGAGGTGCTCCCGGTGGAATGGCCCCCCGGCCCCGAGGGTTTTCGCGAGCGAGGTGCAATCCGCTGATTTACCGAGTAAAATCCCCGGCCCTTTCGATTTGACAGACAGGTATGGCCGGTAAACTCTACATCCGCACCTTCGGTTGCCAGATGAACG
>JAGRGW010000520.1 GCA_020445315.1 Gammaproteobacteria bacterium | reverse complement strand
GATCGACCAGGATGAAATCGTAGCGATCCTCGTCTTCGGCCAGGTAGTCGCGAACGTCCGCGACTTCCAGCCGCCAGCTGCCCCCCGGGGGCGGGAAATCGAAATACTCGTGGGCGAGACGGGCGACGGTTGCCGACAGCTCGATGGCGACGCCACGGGTCGAGGGGCTGCGCACGTTGAACCAGCGCGCGATGGCGCCGCCGCCGCAACCGGCCAACAGTACCTGCTGCTGTGGCCGGTCGAACATCAGGTGCGCCAGCATGGCCTGGTTGACCGGGTTCGGCAGCACGTCGGGCCTGCGCAGGTCGATCTCGGATTGCAGGATGACGTCGTCGAACCACAGGCTGCGGCGCTCGTCCTCGTCCCAGACCTCGACGTGCGTTGCACCGTGCTCCTCGCGGTAGATACAGCGCGCGAGGCTCATAGCAGGAACAGGGTGGCCAGGCCCAGGAAGGCCAGGAAACCGACGACGTCGGTTACCGTGGTCAGGAGTACCGAGCCGGCCAGCGCCGGGTCTATGCCCATGCGTTCGAGCAGCAGGGGCAGCAGCGAACCGGCGATGGCGGCGGACACGATGTTGATCGAGATGGCAACCGCGATCAGGATGGCGATCTCCATGCTGCTGAACCAGACGCCGGCGATGACGGCGACCACCGCGGCCCAGATCAGGCTGTTCAGCGTCCCTACCGCGATCTCCTTGAGCAGCAGCGCACGTGCGTTGGACGTACTCAGTTGCCCGAGCGCCAGACCGCGTATCGCCAGCGTCAGGGTCTGGCTGCCGGCGATGCCGCCCATGCTGGCCACGATCGGCATCAGTACCGCCAATGCGACGACCTGGGTCAGGGCGCTCTCGAACTGGCCGATGACCCACGACGCCAGGAACGCCGTCGCCAGGTTGATGCCCAGCCACAGAGCCCGGCGCCGCGTCGAGGTCCACACCGGCGCGAACATGTCCTCTTCCTCGGACAGGCCGGCGCCACCCATGAACTGGTGTTCGCCTTCTTCGCGGATGACGTCGATGACATCGTCGACCGTGATACGTCCCAGCAGGCGGCCGGCTTCGTCGACGACGGGCGCCGACAGCATGTCGTGGGTCTCGAAGCGTCGGGCCACCTGCGTGTTCGATTCCTGGGCATGGATCGGCTTCATGTTGAGGCTCATCGCCTCGGCAACGGTTTCCTCGGGGTCGTGCGTGACCAGGTTGGACAGGCGGAGGATGCCGAGATACTGGTCGTCGCGGTTGACGACGAACAGCTTGTCGGTGTCGCGCGGCACGCTGTCGCCCAGCCGGCGCAGGTAGCGCAGCACGACATCGAGCGTGACTTCCGGCCGGACCGTCACCGTGTCGAGGTTCATCAGTCCACCGGCGGTGTCCTCCGGGTAGGACAGCACGGCCTCGAGGCGCTTGCGGCGCTGGTCGTCGAGCGCGTTCATGACCTCGGCGGTGATCGCACGCGGCATGCCCTGGACGAGGTCGGCCAGGTCGTCGAGGTCGAGATTCGCGGTCGCGGCCAGCAACTCGTCGGGATCCATGTGACGGATCAGCGAGTGACGCACCTCGTCGGTGACGAGCAGCAGGATCTCGCCGTCGCGTTCCTCGTCGACCAGGTTCCAGATCAGCTCGCGCTCCGCTGGCGGCAGCGACTCGAGCATGTGCGCGATCTCGGCCGAGGCCAGGCTGCGCAGCAGGCCGGACGCCTCGCGCACCGCGCCGGAGGCCAGGATCTCCTGCAGCCTGATCAGGCGTGAGTCGTCGTGCATTTCCAGCGGGGCCGTCATCTTGGATCTGTCGATTCTGGTGCGGTTGAGCGAGTGGCTCCAGTCTAGCAGCTGGCACCACGGGCGCGGGTCGGGTTGCTGCGCATGAGATGACGAAGCGGGGTTACAGGCCGAGCTGCTCCATCAGGCTCAGCGGTTCGGCTTCGCCGAGTCTTGCGTACAGCTGTCGGGCACGCTCCGAAAGCTGACGGGTGTCGAGTTCCCCGATCCGTTCGCGCACGTCGAGCAGGGCCGCCGGCTGCATGCTGAACTGGCGCAGACCGAGCCCGAGCAACAGCGGGACGAAGCGCGGGTCGCCGGCCATCTCGCCGCACATGCTGACCGGAATGCCGGCCTCGGTGGCGCAGTCGATGACCTCGCGAACCAGGCGCAGCACGGCGGGGTGGGCCGGATCGTAGAGGTAGTTGATCTCGTCATCGACGCGATCGATTGCCAGCGTGTACTGGATCA
>JAGRGW010000519.1 GCA_020445315.1 Gammaproteobacteria bacterium | reverse complement strand
AAAGAAAACGCCAGCGGGGAGGCTGGCGTCGAAGACTTTGCGAATAACGGCGACCTGGCGGGGGCACCGTATGAGCCAGTTTAGCACGGCCGCAGTAACCCCCGACATGCTCGAACCGGACCAGCGGCAGGCCATCGAACACCTGATGCTGCTGGACGAGGAAGCCGAGTCTTTCACGTTCCAGACGTTCAGCGACCGCAAGCCCGGCGGCCGCGATCCACTGGCCCGCGTCATCCACGGCGCCCTGCTGGACAACTGGCATCAACTGGTCGACCTGAACCGACAAGGCGCGGGTGTGTTTGTCACCGTCAACGAGACCAACGGCGAAGGGCGCAAGACGGGCGATATAACGCGCATACGGGCGTTGTTTCAGGAAGACGATGGGCAAGGCGAGCCGTTGCCGCTTGAACCGCATATCGTCATTCAGAGCAGCCCCGGCAAGCATCATCGTTACCTGCTGGTCGATGGCCTGGACCTGGACGAGTTCGAGCCGTTGCAGCGCGTGCTGGTCGAGACCTACGGCAGCGATCCCGCCGCCAAGGACCGGGCGCGTGTGCTGCGGCTGGCGGGATTCTTTCACCAGAAGCGCGAGCCGCACATGGTGTGCATCGTCGAGCATTCGAGCGCGTTGCCGTACAGCCGTGACGCGATCCTGCAGGCGTTGCCTATGCCAAGGAACCAGGGGCCCGAAGATCGCGCCACTACGGCCACGACAGACGGCCCGGACCCGGAAAAGATCACGCGCTTGATTCACGAGGTCATGACCGGCGAGAACTACCACGATGCGCTGAACCGGCTGGCCGCGTCCTATGCCCGGCGCGGGATCCCGGAACCGGATATCGTCGCGGCACTGCAAGCCATGATGTTGTCGCACCGGACAGACGGCAACGCGGACCGCTGGCAGGCAAGGTATGACGACATTCCGCGCGCCGTGCGGTCGGCCGTGAAGAAGTACGGTCCGCAAAAGGACGCGCGGCCGGAGCAGGGATTGCAGGCAGTCAGCGCCCGCGACCTGATCGGCAAAGACTTCGCGCCCCTGCAATGGAACGTGCATGACATTCTGCCGGCCGGGACCATGCTGCTATTCGGCAAGCCGAAAAAGGGTAAGTCGTTTCTGACGCTGATGATTGCGATCAGCCTAGCCGCTGGACGGCCTGTATTCGGCAAGGCGACGAGCGGCAGACCAGTCCTTTACCTGGGCCTCGAGGACTCGGAAAGACGCGCACAGCGGCGGCTGAAAGGTTGCGCCAATGCCTTGGGCATCGCGCCCAACGAGTTCGGCGACAAGCTGCATATCTCGACGAGCGCGAAACGGATCGACAACGGGTTGATAGACGAACTCCACCACTGGATGAAGGCGCACCCCGATACCGGCCTGATCGTTATCGACATGCTCAAGAAGGTGACGGGGGATGAAGACAGTCGGAAAAGCCTGTACAGCCAGCAATCGCTGGTCGGCGACGCGCTGACCGCGTTTTGTCATCGGTATCCAGGGCTGTCGATACTGGTTGTCCACCACAGCCGCAAGGCCGAGTCAGACGACCCGTTCGACCTGGTTTCGGGGACCACTGGCCTGTCCGGCAGCTACGACAGCCTGGCCGCAATCAGTGACGTGACCGGCACGCGGACGTTCCACATAACCGGGCGCGACATCGAGAGCGCCGATATTCCGCTACTGATGTCGGAGCGCGGTATGTACACGCTGCAACCTGTCACGGCTGAAGAACAGCGCACGCAGGGTATGAGCGAAACCCGGCGCGCCGTCTATGACGCCGTGCCACGCGGCCAAGCCTACAAACGCGCCGACATCATCGCCGGCTGCAAGCTGGATGAAGGCGTCGTCGACCAGCACTTGCTGCGACTGATCCGCGACGGCCTGGTGAAGAAGACCGCGCGCGGCATGTACCAGAAGACCGGTAAACGCTGGTTTGATGAACCGGTCGGCAATCTGGCTGGTTTCTTATGAGTCATACACACCCCTATAAGGTCCGTAAGGAACACACTCTAAAACTTACGAACCTTAACGATCTTAAAGGGGGGGAGTGTAAGGGATGACTGCTCCCCGCACCTGCAACCAATGCGCGCACTTCGAGCCGAACCGCTGCCGGCACTACCAGACCAAGACCGTGCCCGACCTCGACTGCCGGGCCTGTCCTGCGTTCGAGCGCCGCCAGTACCGCGCGCCGAAGATCCGACCGAAGACGGCAACACCGGCCGGCGTGTGCCGAACCTGTCGCCACTGGCCCGGCGCTGCCGACCTGCTGTGTCGTGAGGCCAACCGCCAC
>JAGRGW010000101.1 GCA_020445315.1 Gammaproteobacteria bacterium | reverse complement strand
TCCGTGTTGGCGCAGATGAACTCGACCCCCTCGATGCTCGACCGCAACATGTGGTTGACGGCATTGCCACCACCGCCGCCGACACCGATAACCTTGATGACTGCACTCTCGCTGTCCACATCCACAAATTCAAACATGTCTCTCTCCTGTCACTTCGGCGCAACGCCGTTGGGACACACCCCAATTGGTTAAAAGTTTCCCTGGAACCAGCTCTTCATCCGTT
The DNA here is from genome assembly GCA_020445315.1 of Gammaproteobacteria bacterium. Taxonomy (GTDB): domain Bacteria; phylum Pseudomonadota; class Gammaproteobacteria; order Chromatiales; family Chromatiaceae; genus Thiosocius. The sequence continues at coordinate 9,018 of JAGRGW010000101.1, read as the reverse complement.
CCCAGACTGACTTGAGTCCACCACCGCCAACGCTGTCGGGCACCCGGACCGCCCGGTTGCGATGGCCAAACAACAGCAATCCCACGCCGGTTGCGTGAATCGGATTGCGTACCACGTCCACCAGGCCGGTGACGTACTGGGGGATACCCAGGCGCACCGGCATGTGAAAAACCTCTTCCGCCAGGTCGATCAGGCCCTCCATCTTCGAACTGCCCCCGGTCAGCACGACGCCGCCGGCCACCAGGTCCTCGTAACCCGAGCGCCGGAGCTCGGCCTGGATCAGCGTCAGCAGCTCCTCGTAGCGCGGCTCGACGACCTCGGCCAACGTCTGCCGGCTCAACCGGCGCGGCGGCCGGTCGCCGATGCTCGGCACCTCGATGGTCTCGTCGGGGCTGGCCAGCTGGGTCAGCGCACAGGCGTACTTGAGCTTGATGTCCTCGGCATGCTGGGTCGGCGTGCGCAGGGCCACGGCGATGTCGTTCGTGACCTGGTCGCCGGCGATCGGAATCACGGCCGTATGCCGGATCGAGCCGCCGGTGAAGACCGCGATGTCGGTCGTGCCGCCGCCGATGTCGACCAGGCAGACACCGAGGTCCTTCTCGTCCTCTTCCAGCACCGAGTAGCTCGATGCCAGCTGCTCGAGGATCAGGTCTTCGACCTCCAACCCGCAGCGACGCACGCACTTGATGATGTTCTGCGCGGCGCTGACGGCCCCGGTGACCATGTGCACCCGCGCCTCCAGGCGGACACCCGACATGCCGACCGGGTCGTGAATCCCTTCCTGGTCGTCGATGATGAATTCCTGGGGCAGGATGTGCAGAATCTTCTGGTCGGCCGGAATCGCCACTGCGCGCGCGGCGTCGATAACGCGCTCGACGTCGCTGTGCGAAACCTCGCCGTCCTTGATCGGGACGATGCCGTGGGAGTTCAGGCTCGACACGTGGCTGCCGGCGATGCCGGCGTAGACCGAGTCGATCTCGACCCCGGCCATCAGTTCGGCCTCTTCGACGGCGCGCTGGATCGACTGCACCGTCGACTCGATGTTGACGACGACACCCTTCTTCAGGCCGCGCGAGGGATGCGAGCCGATGCCGATGATCTCGATCTCGTCGTCCTGCCTGACCTCGCCGACGATCGCCACGACCTTCGACGTGCCGATATCCAGTCCGACGATGATGTTCTTTTCGCTACGTTTAACCATCAGGCATTTCCCTGCGGTGCTCCGACCCCGGCCTTGGATTGACTATCGTTGTGTTCGCGCCAGCGCACGGCAAACCCGTGCGTGTAGCGCATATCGATGCGCCCGGGGCGACGCTGCGGCTGCGCGACCAGCCCCGGGTAAACGCGCAGGAACTGCACCAGTCGGTGCTCGACCTGCTCGCGGCCCAGCGACACGACCAGGCCATCGGCGAAGTGCAGCCACCAGTGTCGGCGCTCGTCGAGTTCGATCTGCGTCAGCTGCAATGGCCGCCCTTCGAGCAGACCGGCCACCTGGCGCAGAAACGCCACGACCCGCGGCGCGCTGCCGTCCGGGCCGTCGAGCCGGACCATGTCGGCATAGGACCCGGTCACCTCCGGCCGAAACACCCGCGCACCCGTGTTGACCAATGCATCGTCGCCCCAGCGCGCCAGCGGCACCTCCTCGATGACCCGCATCTGCAACCGGTCGGGCCAGGCCCGGCGGATGCTGACCTCGGCCACCCACGGCATGTCCATCACGGCATCGCGCAATTTCGGCATGTCGCAGGTGAAGAAACCGCCGTCGATCGCGTCCTCGACCGTCCGCTGGATCGACGCGCGATCGAGATGACGGAACTCGCCCTTGATCTCGACCACGCGCAGTGGCAGGCGGCCCGGCTGCGACAGGTAGTGGTAGGCGTAAAGGCCGCCGACAACCGACAGCACCAGGCCCGCGACCGATACCGATATCGCGACCCAGTGCCTGGCCAGGTATGGCACCGGCTTTTCCGTCTTGGCGCGACGCTTGGCCATCAGTCCTGCTCCAGCGTCTGTGCGAGGATGCGCCAGACCAGCTCGTCGAAATCGATCCCGACGGCCTTCGCCGCCATCGGCACGAGGCTGTGCCCGGTCATGCCCGGGACCGTGTTGATCTCGATGACATACGGCCGCTGCTGTTCGTCCATCAGGATATCGACGCGCCCCCAGCCCGTCGCACCGACGGCGTCGAACGCCTTCAGCGCCAGCGACTGCAGCTCTGCTTCGACGGCGGCGTCGAGTCCGCAGGGAATCAGGTAACGCGTGTCGTCGGCCTGGTACTTGGCGTCGTAGTCGTAGAATTCGTGCGGCGTCTCCAGCCGGATCAGCGGCAGCGCGTCACGTCCCAGGATCGCGGCCGTGAACTCAGCGCCGGTGACCCACTGTTCGGCCATGACATGGCTGTCGCAGCGTGCCGCCAGTTCCCAGGCGCGGCGCAGTCCGGCGGCATCGTCGGCGCGCGACATGCCGATACTGGAGCCCTCGAGCGCCGGCTTAACCATCAGCGGATAACCCAGGTCCGCGGCCGTGGCGAGATCGCCTTCGTCCCGGATCAGCGCGAAGCCCGGTGTGGGGAGGCCCAGCGCCTGCAACATCAGCTTGGTCCGGTACTTGTCCATCGCAATCGCCGAACCCATGACGCCGCTGCCGGTATAGGGCAGACCGAGGATCTCGAGTGCGCCCTGGATCACGCCGTCCTCACCGCCACGGCCGTGCAGCACGTTGAACACGCGGTCGAAGCGGCCCTGCACCAGCACGTCGACGATGTGCTTGTCGACATCGATGCCGTGCGCATCGATACCGCGGCGCTTGAGACCGGCGAGGACCGCCTGGCCGCTGACCAGCGATACCTCACGCTCGGCGGCCCAGCCACCCATCAGTACGGCCACCAGCCCGAAATCGGCTGCCTGGATCGTCATAGCGGATCTCCCACCATATGTACCTCGGTCTGCAGGGCGATACCGTGCAGACGCAGGACCTCGTCGCGTACGTGTGCGATCAGCGCCTCGATGTCCGCCGCCGTCGCATCGCCCGTGTTGATCAGGAAATTGGCGTGCTTGGGCGATACCTCGGCACCGCCGATCCGGTATCCCTTCAACCCGCTCGCCTCGATCAGGCGCGCGGCGAAATCACCCGCCGGGTTGCGGAAGGTCGAGCCACAGCTCGGCAGGCCGGTGGGCTGCGTCGCCGCGCGGCGCTCGAGCAGCGCCTTGATCGCCGCCTGCTCGGCCGCGGCGTCGCCGCGTTGCAGTTGCAGCTCGCAGGCAATGAACCATTCCTCGGCCGGGCGCACGACCTCGCGGTAGCCGACGCGGAACTCACCCGGCTGGCGCTCTCGGACGGTCCCGTTGCGATCGATCGTCGTGACCGACGCGACAATGGGCCAGGTCTCGCCGCCGAACGCACCCGCGTTCATCGCCAGCGCACCGCCCATGGTGCCCGGGATACCGGCGAGGAAGGCGGCACCGGTCAGGTTCGCACGGGCACACTCGCGGGCGACCTTGGCGCAGGAGGCGCCGGCCTCGACATGGACGCGATCGCCGGCGACATGCCTGGCATTGAGACGCCCCTGCAGGGAGATCACGGTGCCGGCAAATCCGCCGTCGCGGATCAGCAGGTTGCTGCCGAGCCCGATCCAGAGCAACGGCTCGCCTGCCGGAAGCCCCTGCAGGAACAGCGCGAGGTCGTCGACGTCCGCCGGCAGGTAGAGCTGCCGCGCCGCGCCACCGATGCGCCAGGTGTTGTAGCGCTGCAGCGGCTCGTTCACGCGCAGCTCGCCGCGCAGGGCCGGTTGCCGGGGCGCGGCCATCATGGCTTCCCCCCGCCCGGCTTGAATGCGGGCCTGGTACGCTGGTTGCGCTGTGCGGCAGGCAGTGGCGACTGTCGCACGCGACCGGCTGTCAGCGCCTCGCCGCAGCCCATGCGCAGTCGCCAGACGGGTTGGGACGGCTTCATGGGCACAGATCCTCCGCCAGCTTTGCAGCCACCAGGCCGATGTTGCCGGCACCCATGGTCACGACGATATCGCCGTCCTCGACCAAGTCATCGAGCATGCGCGGCAACTCCTCGACCTGTTCGATGAACACCGGGTCGACCTGGCCGCGTGCGCGAATCGCGCGGCTCAGCGCACGTCCGTCGGCGCCGGCGATCGGCGCCTCGCCGGCGGCGTAGACCTCGGCCAGCACGAGGACATCGACCTGCGAAAGCACCAGCACGAAGTCCTCGAAGGCATCGTGCGTGCGGCTGTAGCGATGCGGCTGAAACGCCAGCACCAGTCGACGATCGGGCCAGCCGGCACGTACCGCCTGCAGCGTCGCCGCCACCTCGCGCGGGTGGTGGCCGTAGTCGTCGACCAGCATCACCGAGCGCTGCCCGACCATGCAGCCGCTGACGGCCTGGAAGCGCCTGCCGATGCCGGCAAAGGCGGCAAGACCAGCCCGGATCGTGTCGGTTTCCACGCCGAGTTCGCATGCCACGGCGATAGCCGCCAGCGCATTCAACACGTTGTGGTGACCGGGCATGTTCAACGTGATCTCGAACGGTTCGACACCCGCCTTGTGCACCGTGAACGTCGTCGTCATGCCCTGCTGCACGATACCGGCGGCGCGCACATCGGCCTCGTCACGGGTGCCGTAGGTCACCACCTTGCGCGTGACCTCGGGCAGCAGATCCCGCACGTTGTCGTCGTCGATGCACATCACCGCCTGGCCGTAAAAGGGCAGGTGGTGCAGGAACTCGAGGAAGGTTGCGCGCAGGCGGCCGAAGTCGTTGCCGTAGGTGACCATGTGGTCTTCGTCGACGTTGGTGACGACCGCGAGCATCGGCTGCAGGTACAGGAACGAGGCGTCGCTCTCGTCGGCCTCGGCAACGAGGACCTCGCCGGCGCCGAGGTGTGCGTAGCTGCCACGCGAGTTCAGGCGCCCGCCGATGACGTAGGTCGGGTCGAGACCACCCTCGATCAACAGGCTGGCAATCAGGCTCGTCGTCGTGGTCTTGCCGTGCGTGCCGGCAACAGCGATGCCGTAACGAAAACGCATGATCTCCGCCAGCATCTCGGCACGTGGCACCACCGGGATACGCTGCTCGCGCGCGGCCGCGACCTCGGCGTTGGTACCGTCGACGGCACTGGAAATGACGACTGCGTCCGCACCGCTGACATGCTCGGCGGCATGCCCGATATGAATTGTCGCGCCCTGCTCGGCGAGCCGCTGCGTTGCCGCGTTCGCGCGGATATCGGAACCGGAGATCTCGTAACCGAGGTTCAGCATGACCTGGGCGATACCGTTCATGCCGGCGCCGCCGACGCCGACGAAGTGCAGGCGTCGCACCCGCCCCATCGTTTCGGCGGCGTAGCGTGGCGAACCCTGACCAATCTGGCTCATGCGGCCACCTCCTCGCAATGATCGGCGACCAGGCGGGTCGCGTCGCGTTTGGCCAGCGCGTAGGCGCGCTGCGCCATCCGGTAGAGGCGTCCACGGTCGCCAAGGAGTTCCCGCAACAGGCCGGCGAGGCCCTCTGCTGTCATGTCGCCCTGCGGCATCATCACGGCCGCGTCCGCCGCTGTGAGAAAACGCGCGTTGACGGTCTGGTGATCGTCGACTGCAAAAGGAAAAGGCACCAGTACCGCCGGCCTGCCGGCCGCCATCAGTTCAGACACGGTCAATGCCCCGGCACGACAGATGAGCAGGTCGGCCCATTGATAGGCCGCTGCCATGTCATCGACGAACTCGACGACGTCGGCCTCGACGCCCAGGCCCACATACACAGCCCGCGTGGCATCGGCCCTGTCGCGGCCGGCCTGGTGACGAATCGCCGGTTGCGTGTCGGCCGACAGCATGGCCACCGCGGCAGGGACGCCTTCGTTCAGGGCCTGCGCACCCAGCGAGCCGCCAATGACCAGGAGGCGCAGTGCACGGTCATCGTCGATGGGCGCCGGCGCAGGCAACGCAGCAATCTCGGCCCGAACCGGGTTGCCGGTTGCGATGGCATCCGGCCGACCGGCGAAGCTGCCCGGGAATGCCTCGAGCACCCGCGATGCGATGCGCGCCAACCAGCGGTTGGTCAGACCCGGGATCGCGTTCTGCTCGTGCACGACCAGCGGCAGCCCGAGCAGGCGACTGACGAGACCGCCCGGACCGGTCACGAACCCGCCCATGCCGAGCACCACCTGTGGCCTCCGGCGCCGCAGCACCGACTGTGCCTGCCACATCGCCCGCAGCAGGCGGACCGGCGCGAGCAGACGATCCAGCAGGCCCTGGCCACGCAGTCGAAACGCCGCGATCGTGTCGAGCTCGAAACCGTGCTGCGGCACGACCCGCGACTCGAAACTGTCAGGCGTACCCAGCCAGCTGACCTGCCAACCGCGACCGGCCAGCTCGTGCGCTACCGCGAGCGCCGGGAACACGTGACCGCCGGTACCGCCGGCCATGATCGTTATGCGCGCTGCCACTTGCCCTCCCTGCCGTCGCCGGCGAGCTGGTTCTCGTAGCGCACGCGCAGCAGCATGCCGACCGCGATGCAGCAGATGATCAGGCTGTTGCTGCCGTAGCTGAGGAACGGCAGCGTCAGGCCCTTGGTCGGCAACATGCCGACATTGACGCCGATGTTGATGAACGCCTGCATACCGATCCACAGGCCGAGACCGTAGGCCACGTAGGCCGCGTAGCGGTCACCGCGCACCTCGGCCCGGTGACCGATCGCGTAGCTGCGCCAGACGATGACGGCGAACAGTCCGATCACCAGCAGCGTACCGACGAGACCGAACTCCTCGCCAATGACGGCCATGACGAAATCGGTGTGCGCCTCGGGCAGGTAGAACTGTTTCTGAATGCCATTGCCGAGACCGACGCCGGTCCACTCGCCGCGCCCGAACGCGATCAACGCCTGCGACAGCTGGTAGCCGGCATCCTGGGCGTGCTCCCAGGGATTGAGGAAGGTCTTGACGCGGTCGAGGCGGTAAGGCTCGATCAGCACCAGCAGCGTCAATGCACCGCCGGCCAGCGCCAGCAGTGCGGCGAACTGCCACAGCGGTGCGCCGCCGAGGAACAGCATGCCGAACGCGGTCATCAGCAACACCACCGTCGTACCGAAATCCGGCTGCAGCATCAGCAGCGTGCAGGCGATCAACAGCAGCAGCAGCGGCTTGATGAAACCCCAGACACTATGCGCGACCTCGAGCTGACGGCGTACCAGGTAGCCGCTGATGTACAGCACGATGAAGACCTTCATGAACTCCGATGTCTGCAGGCTCAGCGGGCCGGCCGCAACCCAGCGCAACGCGCCGTTGGCCTCGCGACCCAGGCCCGGCACGTAGACCAGCAGCAGCAGCGCCAGGCCGACGAAATAGAGCACGGTGCTCGACTTGTGCCACCAGGCCGTCGGCGTGCGGTAGACCAGCCAGCCCGTCCCGGCACCCAGCAGCAACGCGAACAGGTGGCGATCGACGTAGCGCATGGCGTCGCCCTGGCGCTCGCCGAGATGCAGCGAGGCCGAGGCCACCATGACGATGCCGAAGCCGACCAGCACCAGCACCGCCGTCAACAGCAACGGGTCGACACCCGGCATGCGCAGCTGTGCCTCGCCCCGTTTGCGCGCCATCGCCGTCATGCCGCCAGCCTCCGGAATTCGCGCACGAAGACGTCGCCGCGCTCGGCGTAACCGCTGAACATGTCGAAACTGGCGCAGGCCGGGGACAACAGTACGCGGTCGCCGGGCTGCGCCAGCGCAGCGGCCTGCCGCACGGCGTCGCGCATGTCACGCGCCTCGACCTTGACGACCGTCTCCGGCACCACGGCCGCGATCTGCGCCGCATCGCGACCGATCAATACGACCGCGCGGGCAAAGGCCGCCAGCCCCTCACCCAGTGGTGCGAAATCGGCACCCTTGCAGGTGCCGCCCGCGATCAGGACCGTTCGGCTGGTGTCACCACGGTCGAGCCCCTGCAGCGCCGACAGCGCCGCGCCGACATTGGTGCCCTTGCTGTCGTCGTACCAGCTGACGCCACCGAGCTCGCCGACCCACCGGGTCCGGTGCGGCAGGCCGGTGAAACCCCGCAATGCGCCGCGCATCGCCTCGATGTCGAAACCCAGGGCGCTGCCCATGGCCAGTGCCGCCAACGCATTCGCCTGGTTGTGCAGACCGGGGATCTTCAACTCGTCGACAGCGAACAGCGACTGTTCGCCGCGACACAGGTAACGGGCGCCGTCGATCACGCGGACACCGAAGGTCTTGTCGTTCGACGGTTCACCGAGCGTGAAACACCAGGTGTCGTCGGCGTGCGACATCACGGCGACACGCGCATCGTCGGCGTTGATCACGCCCACGCCCGCGCCGTCGAACACCCGCGCCTTGACCGCGGCGTAGGCGTCGATGTCGGTGTAGCGGTCCATGTGGTCGTTGCTGACGTTCAACAAGGTCGCCACCGCGGCGCGCAGCGACGCGGTCGTCTCGAGCTGAAAACTGGACAGCTCGAGGACGTAGAGTTCGACCGCGTCGTCGAGCAGGTCCAGCGCCGGCGTACCGAGGTTGCCGCCGACCGCGGCATGCACGCCACTGGCCCGCGCCATCTCGCCGAGCAGCGTCGTGACCGTACTCTTGCCGTTCGAGCCCGTGATCGCGACGACTGGCGCCTGTGCCACGCGGGCGAACAACTCGATGTCGCCCAGCACGGGAACCCCACGCGCCGCCGCCGCGGCGATCTGCGGTGTCGCCACCGGCACGCCCGGGCTGACGACCAGTCGCTCCGCGCTCGCGAACAGCTTTTCATCGAACGGGCCGAGGAACACGGCGACATCCGGCAGGGTCTGCTGCAGTTCGGCCAGCCCCGGCGGCTGCTCGCGGCTGTCGGCCACGGCCAGTTGCATGCCCTGCGCCGCCAGGAAACGCGCGCACGACAGGCCGGTCGCGCCGAGACCGACGATGAGCGTCTTGCGTTTGCGCAGGTTGGGGGATGTGTTCGATGCCACCATGCCCCCTACCGGATCTTGAGGCTGGCCAGGCCGACCAGCACGAGGATGACGGTGA
>JAGRGW010000518.1 GCA_020445315.1 Gammaproteobacteria bacterium | reverse complement strand
GGTGCTACCCGGTGGTCGGTTGCGCCAGTTACCGCGGTTATTTCGACGAGGCCGATGCGCGGGCATTCGCCGCCGAACTCGCGGCATCGGGCTGGGACGTCGCCGTGGAGCCGGTGCCGACCTATTCCACGCTGGGCTGGTTCGACGATCCGCTGCCGAGCACCGTGGCCGCGTGGCCGTTGTCGCAGATCGCCGGCCTGGTCTTCCACGAACTGGCGCACGAGTCGCTGTACGTAGCCGGCGATTCGGCGTTCAACGAGGCCTACGCGACGCTGGTCGAACAGGAAGGTGTCAGGCGTTGGCTGGCGCAACGCGGCGACACCGCCGAGCAGATGCGTCAGCATCAACGTGAACAGCGTCAACGGGATTTCCTGGCATTGTTGCGGACAACACGGCAGTCACTCGCGGACGTCTTTGCCGAGCCCCGCAGTCGGGAATGGAAGCTGGCTTCCAAGGCCGAGGTGTTTGCCGGGCTGCAGGATTCGTATCGCGAGCTGAAGCGGCAGTGGGGCGACTACACGGGTTATGACCGCTGGTTCGGTCGCCCCCTGAACAACGCCCATCTCGCCGGTGTCAGTACCTACCATGGCCTGATGCCGGCGATGCGCAAATTGCTGGCGCAGGCCGACGGTGATCTCGCGGCATTTCACGCGAGCTGCCATGAACTTGCGTCGCTGCCGAAAGACGAACGCGATCGGCGGCTCGCGGGACTGTTGCCTTAGCGCCCGCTGTCGCGCCGCAGGCGGTCGAGGCGATGGTTCTTTTCGTCGCGGGTGAGAATCCGACGCCCGGCGTTGTACAGCGAGGTCGGCTGAATTCCGAGTTGCGCGAACCCGTTCTCGCGGCAGACGCTGTCGGTCTGCAGGGACAGGTAGTTGTCAGGCGTGAACGGCTTGCCCGGGACGTACTGCAGCACCTTGGCCTGCATGCGCGATGCCCAGTCGGGCAGGGGCACGATGAGCTTGTTGTAGCCCAGTTCGTCGGCGATGAACTGCACCAGTTCCTTCAGCGTGTAGACGGTCGGGCCGCACAGCTCGTAGTGCTTCGAGAACGTGGCCGGATCTTCGAGCGCGCGGGTGAAGGCCTCGACGACATCGTCGATGAACACCGGCGACAGTTTCGCGTCCGGGCAGGCCAGTGGCAGCGGACCGGGGATCTTCAGCAGTGTCGCAAAGCGATTGAGGAAGCTGTCGTCGGCGCCGAAGATCACCGACGGGCGGAAGCTGGTGACGGCGATGCCGGCCTTGCCCAGCGTGTGCGCGCGGTTTTCGCCTTCGCCCTTGCTGCGCAG
>JAGRGW010000100.1 GCA_020445315.1 Gammaproteobacteria bacterium | reverse complement strand
GCGAATCGGCGGTCGAGAAGAAGCCCAGGTTGCGCTTGATGATCGTGCGCTCGTCGTCGCTGAGGCCGTTCGGGTCCTTCCACAGCTGGATGTCCGCGTTCATGTTGATCTCTTGCGGCATCCAGTGATTGGCGCAGCCGTCGAGATACTTCTGCCAGGCCCACTCGTACTTGAATGGCACCAACTGGTTCAGGTCGGCGCGGCAGTTGATGATCTTCTTGTCATCGACACGGATGCGTCCCGCACCCATCTCCAGCGACTCGAGCCCGGTCGCGCCGGCCTCGGTATCGGTGGCATGCGCATCATCCGGCTCGGCGAACGGGTCCGGGTTGACGCTCGGTGCGGCGCCGGCGGTTGCCATCAGCGTTGCGTTGTCGACCAGGCCGTCGCCCGCATGGGGATGGCGCGCCGGTGCCGATGGCTCGGCCGCGTCCGCTTCGACGGCGGGAGTGGCGACGACCGCCTGCTCGACGACGGGTGGCGGCGCCTTGCTGGCGGACTGCCGGCCTGGCTGGCGGGTTGTCGGTGTCAATGGATCGTCCCAGTTAAGCATCGTGTTCCCCCTGCTGACGCCTTGCGCCGGTTGCCGCCGAGAATCCCCTCAGCGCGTCGTTGGCCGCCTGGCGCTGTACGCGCGGCGGTTTGAATGGTGCCGGAGTGACCTCAATCCCCCCTGGGTGGTGGTCTGTGACATTGCGAAAATGTCGGGCGAGAGTTCATGTGGCCCCTCCAGCATTGACTCCTTCGGCTTCAGTTTCTTTGTTGTCGTTCTCTTCTCAACGGCGCCAGGCGCCTGCCGGCCGTGCTTTACGACCCGGAGATTGCTTCGCTATGTTCGCAATGACGCCTGTTTGGTCATTGCTTGCGCAGCGAGGGAGCAATCACCCGTTCAGTCCCACTTCAGGCCACCGGCCTGGTACTCGGTGACGCGGGTCTCGAAAAAGTTCTTTTCCTTGCGCAGGTTGGCCTGTTCGTCGAGCCAGCTCAGCGTCGGTTCGGCGCCGGGGTAGGGTTCGTCGAGGCCGAGGTTGCGCGCGCGCCGGTTGGCGATGAAACGGTATTGCCCCATATGGTCCTCGAGGCTGTAACCGAGGATCGGATCGCGCAGGATGTAGCCGGCATAGCCCGCTTCGGCGGCCTCGCACTCCTCCCACATCTCGGCGATGGCCTGCGGGTCGGGGCGGATGTCTTCCTCGATCATGATCTGCTTGGCGACGCGGATACCGAACGACGCGTGCAGGACCTCGTCGCGCATGATGTACTGCAGCTGTTCGGCCGTCCCTTTCATCAGGCCACGGCGCTGCAGGGCGAAGATCGGGCTGAAGCCGTTGTAGAACCAGCAACCCTCGAAGATGCCGGCGAAGAAGATGTAGGCCAGCAGGAAGTTGTGCAGTTCGTCGCGGTCGGTCAGGTCGATGTCGGCACGCAGCACCGAGTTCAGGCGTCGGTTGGCGATCTGGATCTTGCCACTGATCTCCGGTACGACGCGGTAGCGGTTGTAGATCTCGCCCTGGTCGAGACCGATGGTCTCGATGCAGTGCTGGTAGGTCCAGGTGTGCAGCGATTCCTCGTAGACCTGGCGCGCCTGGTAGATCTGCAGCTCCGGCGCCGACATCTTTTCCATGACGGCCAGGCCGATGTTGCGCATCGCCAGGATGTCGGACGTGGTCAGGTACGACAGCACGTTTGCGTAGACGTGGCGTTCTTCCAGCGTCAGCTTGTGGTGATAGTCGTGCACGTCCTGCGCCATGCTGATGTCGAGCGGCGTCCAGTGGTTGCGGT
>JAGRGW010000517.1 GCA_020445315.1 Gammaproteobacteria bacterium | reverse complement strand
AACCGGTCGTCTCGGCTGGTCTATATTCGTAGGCACGCGGACACAACAACAACGACGCGCAACCCGGAGGATTATCGAGTATGAAAACGACCACGACCTGCCTGACCGCGTTTCTGCTCCTGCTCGCCGCCTTTTCGGCCAGTGCCGAGAACGCGACCCGCACCGGCGGCTACACGATCCACCACAACGCACTGACGACGGACAGCCTGCCGGCACAGGTGGCGACGGCCTACGGCCTGACCCGCAGCAAGAGTCGCGGCCTGCTCAACATCAGCGTGATCCGTGACGAGCCCGGCACGATGGGCACGCCGGTCAAGGCACAGATCAAGGCCTTTGCCCGCAACCTGTTCGGGCAGATGCGGACCTTCGACATGCGCGAGATCATCGAGGACAAGGCGGTGTACTACATTGCGGACTTCCCGGTGGCCAACCGCGAGCTGATGATCTTCGAATTCGAGGTATTGCCCGAAGGTGGCCGGTACCCGCTGCGGGCCAACATGCGGCACGAGTTCTACACCGACTGAAGGACACCTCTAACCCTGGACGAAACGGCGGTGGTTTCGGTCACCGCCCTTTCGCCGCCCGTTTGGCGCGAGCCACTCAACCCAGCCAGGCGTCGTACAGCAGCTTCAGACCGAAACCGATGACCAGCGCACCGGCCACGGCGCGCACGGCCGGTTCCCGCACCCATTGCTGCAGTCGCGCCGCGGCCACGCCCATCAGCAGCAGGTTCGGCAGCGTACCGAGACCGAACGCCAACATCAGCGCGGCACCTTCGACAGCCCCTCCGGCCGACACGGTCCAGACCAGCGCGCTGTAGACCAGGCCACAGGGCAGCCACCCCCAGACGGCGCCGAGCAGCAGGCCCTGCCCCACCGAGCGCACCGGCAGCAGGCCGCGCCCGAGCGGCTCGATGCGTCGCCACAGCACACCGCCGGCCCGCTCCACGCGCGACAGCGCATTCCACCAGCCCGCCAGGTACAGGCCCATCAGCACCAGGAACGCACCGGCAAAGGTCAGCAGGACCTTCTGCGCGGTCTGCACCGGCAGCAGACCAGAGAAGTAGAAACCCAGCGCCCCCATCAGGGCACCGGCCAGGGTGTAGCTGCCGACGCGCCCGACGTTGTAGGCAAACAGGATCGGCAGGCGGCGCTCCTCGCGTGCGCCGAACGACAGCGCGCCGACGATACCGCCGCACATGCCGGCACAGTGCACGCCGCCGAGCAGTCCGACAACGAACGCGCTGAGCAGGTCGATATCAGGCATTGGCTGTCTCCACTGCCGTCTCCGTCTTCGTCTCTGTCAGCGTGTAACGCGCCGCCAGCCAGATCAGTACCAGCACCGGCAGCCCGAGCACGCTGGTCATGACGAAGAACTGCACGTAGCCGACCGCGTCGACGACCATGCCGGAAAAGCCGCCGATGAACTTCGGCAACAGCAGCATGATCGAACTGAACAGGGCGTACTGGGTCGCCGAGTACTGCACGTTGGTCAGTGCCGACAGGTAGGCGACGAACGTGGCCGTGGCCAGGCCGCCGGCAAGGTTGTCCATCGCGACGACCAGGATCAACATCGGCACCGAGGCGCCGGCATGCGCCAGCAGCGCGAACGACAGGTTGGTCAGCACGACCAGCACGCCGCCGAGAAACAGGATACGCATGACCCCGAAGCGGTTCGCCAGGATGCCGCCCAGCAC
>JAGRGW010000516.1 GCA_020445315.1 Gammaproteobacteria bacterium | reverse complement strand
TGGCGATCGCGATGGCGGCGATGCTGGGACCGGGCGTTGACAACGTCATCCTGGCTCTCAGTGTCATGGGTTGGGTCGGTTACGCACGCCTGGTGAGGGTGCAGGTCATGACACTGCGCCGGCGCGACCACGTGCTGGCGGCACAGGCGCTCGGCCGTGGCCAGGTTGCGATCATGCGCCGGCACCTGCTGCCGCTGGTCCTGGCCCCGGTCTGGGTCGAAGCGAGTTTCGGCATGGCCGCCGCCGTTGTTGCCGAGGCGGGGCTGTCATTCCTCGGCCTTGGCGTGCAGCCACCCGAGGCGTCGTGGGGCGGCATGATCCGGGACGGGGTGCGCTACCTGCTCGTGGCGCCACACCTGGTCCTTGCGCCCGGGGTGGCGCTGTTCGGTGTGGTCCTCGCGGCCAACCTGCTCGGCGATGCGCTGCGTGACCGGTTCGATGTCACTTCACGTAGTAGTTCGTGAAGTAGAGATCGGCGACCAGTGTTTTCCCGGTGAGTGCTTTCAACTGCTTCTGCACGGCATCGAGCGCGGCCTGGCGAAACGATTCCTTGCCTTCGCGCGATTTGAGCTGGTTGCCGTCCTGGCCTGCGATCAACATCAGGATCGTGTGACGCAGCGCAGGCTCGTGCAGTTCGATTTTCGGCAGTTCCGAGGCATACTCCGTCATCAGCTGCACGTCGCAGCGGATATAGCGGGGGCCACCGGTCAGGTTGCTGACGATCGACGGCTTCAGCGCGTGGTAGCCGATCTCGATCTCGGGTGCCTCGTCGGCGGCCAGGACGTGACCGTGCAACGCAATGACCAGGACCATCAACAAGGTGCCGAAAAGGCGTGAGTACATGTTTTCCTTCCTATTGACCAGCATCCGGACGGTACCGCTGTGCCAGCCCGTCGACAGGGTGAAGCGATGATGACGGCCCATGGCCCGGTCATGGTCGACCTGCTCGGTACCGAACTGACCGCGGCGGACCGCGACCTGTTGACGCATCCCTCGACCGGCGGCGTCATCCTGTTCAGGCGCAACTTCGTTTCGCCACAGCAGGTATATCGACTCGTCAGGGAAATTCATGAGTTGCGCAGCCCGCACCTGTTGATCGCGGTCGACCAGGAGGGTGGGCGCGTACAGCGTTTCCAGGCGGGTTTCACGCGCCTCCCACCGGCGGCCCGGCTGCAGGCGCATTTCGACGGTGACATGCAGGCCGCACGACGTGCGGCTCACGAGCTTGGCTGGCTGATGGCAGCCGAACTGCGCGCGGTCGGTGTCGATTTCAGTTTCGCCCCGGTGTTGGATCTCGACTATGGCGTCAGCAGCGTGATCGGCGACCGCGCGTTCGCGGCAGAGCCGGCCGTGGTCGCGCAATTGGCCGGCGCCTGGATGATGGGGGCGCGCGAGGCCGGCATGATCAGTGTCGGCAAGCATTTTCCGGGTCACGGCGCCGTGGTGGCCGATTCGCACGTCGATCTTCCGATCGACGAACGGGTCTTCGAACAGTTGCGGAGCCGCGACATCCAGCCGTTCGCGCGGCTGATCGACAACGGTCTCGAGGCGATCATGCCCGCGCACGTCATCTACCGTGCCTGCGATGCGCGCCCGGCCGGGTTTTCGGCATACTGGCTGCAGCAGGTATTGCGCGGCCAACTCGGTTTCCAGGGCGTGATCTTCAGCGACGACCTGAGCATGGCGGCGGCCGAGGAGGCCGGGTGTTTCGCCGACCGCGCACGGGCTGCGCTCGAAGCCGGTTGCGACATGGTGCTGGTATGCAACGATCAGGAGGCGGCAGCCGAAGTACTGCACGAACTGCGTGACTACCAGGATCCGGTGGCGCGCTCGCGCATGGCGAGACTGCACGGGCGGCCGGCCACCGGGCTGGATCGCCTGCACGGACAGAAGCGCTGGACGGCAGCGGTCGAACTCGCGGCGCGCCTGTGCGCGGCGGAGAATCTCTCGTTGAACCTGGGAGACAAGGCATGAACGATTTGCGCGAGGAGGCCACGCGTGTCATGCGCGAGGCCGACTGTCTGCACGACAGCAAGGCCGTCGAGGCGGCACTCGACCGGATGGCGGACGATATCCGGCGAGACCTGGGGCAATTGGATCCGATCGTGATCTGCGTCATGAACGGTGGTCTCGTCGCTGCCGGCATGCTGCTGCCACGTCTCGATTTCCCGCTCAAGGTCGACTACATGCACGCCAGCCGCTACCGCGAACAGACCTCGGGAGATGCACTGCACTGGCGGGTCGAGCCGACCCAAGCGCTGGCCGGGCGTCACCTGCTGATCGTCGACGACATCCTCGACGAAGGCTACACGCTCGACGCCATCCTGCGCTTTTGTGCCCGGCAGGCGCCGGCCAGCGTGTATGCCTGCGTGCTGGTGCGCAAGCTGCACGACCGCGGCGTGCGACCGCCGGTGAATTACATCGGCCTCGAGGTGCCGGACCGCTACGTGTTCGGCTACGGTATGGACTACAAGGGCTACTGGCGCAACGCCGCCGGTATTTATGCCGTCAAAGGGCTGTAATTCGGGGGAGAAAGCGGTTGGCAATACTCGGCATCATCGGTGGCTCGGGACTCACGCGGCTGAAGGCGCTGCAGATAGATCGACAGGAAATGGTGACGACACCTTACGGTGAGCCATCGGCCCCGCTGACATTCGGCCATTTCGATGGCAGTCCCATCGTGTTCCTGCCACGTCACGGTGGCGCGCACACGATCCCGCCGCACCGGGTCAACTACCGTGCCAATCTGTGGGCGCTGCGCGAGGCCGGGGTCGAGCGCGTCATCGGCATGGCTGCCGTCGGCGGAATCACGCCGGCGATGCAGCCCGGTGTGCTGTGCGTCACCGACCAGGTTATCGACTACACCTGGGGCCGCGATCACACGCTGTTCGAGGCCGACCTGGACAGCGTGACCCATATCGACTTCACCGAGCCCTATTGCGAGTCGCTGCGGCAGACCCTGCTGGATGCGGCGCGCAGGGCCGGCGTCAGTGTCGTGGACGGTGGTACCTATGCCGCGACACAGGGACCGCGACTCGAATCCAGCGCCGAGATCCGGCGGCTCGAGCGTGACGGCTGCGACTTGGTCGGTATGACCGGCATGCCGGAAACCGCGCTGGCCCGCGAACTGGGGCTGTGCTACGCGTGCCTGGCGCTCAGTGTCAACTGGGCCGCCGGCAAGAGCGAGGGCCCGATCACGATGGCCGAAATCGAACACCATCTCGAGAGTGGCATGGCCGAGGCGCGCAAGGTGCTGGCAGCGGTGGCGTGCGGTTGAGGTACGTCGCTGCGGCATCGCTGTTGTCGGCCTGCTGCTGGGTCGAGTCGACCGCGATCGCGGCGTCGACCGATATTGATATCGGCCTGCAGGCGTTGCAGCGCGGCGATTACGCCGAGGCCTACTGCCTGTGGCGACCGCTGGCCGACCAGGGATCGGCCGAGGCGCAGTACCATCTCGGTTGGCTGTATGCCAACGGCAATGGCCTCGCCGTCGACATCGACCGGGCGGTGGCATTGTGGATGCAGGCGGCCGGGCACGGACACGCGGATGCGCAGTTCGCCATAGGTCTTGCGTACACGACCGGCGAAGGGATGCGTATGGATCTGGACGAGGCGGTCGACTGGTTCCTGATGGCGGCGCGCCAGGGCCACCAGGACGCGCGCGACATCCTGGTCCGGCTCAACGGCGATCCCGAGGTGGCCCTGTTGCAGCGGCACCCGGAACTGGCCGGTGAAGACTGGTTCGGCTGGCAGGCCAGGATCACTGGTGACCGTATCAACGTGCGCGGCGGGCCGGGCACACAGCATCCCGTGGTGACCCAGCTCGACCAGGGCACGATCGTACGGGTCATCGGCCAGCGTGACGAGTGGTACCTGGTCGTGCTCGACGGTGGCACGACTGCCTGGATCCACCGGGTGCTGGTCACCAGTACACAACCAGGAAACGTCGGAGATGCGATGAAGGAGGGAGATTCATGACAGCGGTTATCGACAGGGCATCGGGTGGCGCAATCTTCGCGAACCTCGTCATCGTCCTGCTGTTGGCGGTGGCGGTCGGGCTGTACCTGCAACTCGTGATGGTGCAACCGGGCGCCACCGATACGACACCGGTCGCGGCGGCCAGCGTGCGCGTGGTGGAGCAGGCGATCGATAGCGGAGGGCAGGGACTCGTACCCCTGCCCGAGGACCAGGTCCGGTTGATCAAGCAGGTGTTCGCGCCAGAGCTGTTGTAGACGCCACGTACGCCGCTGTTCGGCCCGGTTTCAATCCGCCGGCAAACACTGCACGGCGCAGAATTTGAACTCCGGGATCTTGCCGTCGGGATCCAACGCCTCGTTGGTCAGCAGGTTGGCCGCCGCCTCGTGGTAACAGAACGGCAGGAACACCTGCATCGGCTGTAGGCCCGGGTCGACCCGGGCCGTCAGCATCACCTCGCCGCGACGTGAACGGATCCGGATCGCCTGACCGGGTTCAATGCCCAGTCGCGCCAGCTGTTGCGGATTCAGCGTGGCGACGGGCGAGGGTTCCAGTGCGTCGAGCACGCTGGCGCGCCGGGTCATCGCCCCGGTATGCCAGTGTTCCAGTTGCCGCCCGGTGATCAGCACCATCGGGAACTCGTCGTCCGGCAGTTCGTCGGCGGCGGCGAAGTCGGCGGCCACCAGGCGTGCCCGACCGCCCGGACGCGGAAAGCGCTCGCTGAACAGCACAGCCTCGCCCGCATCGCCCGGCTCGCGGCACGGATAGGTCACGGCGCCGTCCGCCTGCAGGCGGCTCCAACTGATGCCGGCGATGCTGGGCATCACCGAGCGCATCTCCTCGAACACCTCGGGCGCGCCGCGGTATCGCCAGTCGAGGCCCAGGCGGCAAGCCATGTCGATGATGATGTCGAGATCCTGCCGCGCCTCGCCGGGAGGAGGGATGGCCTGGCGGCCCAGTTGAACGCGTCGGTCGGTGTTGGTGAAGGTGCCGG
>JAGRGW010000515.1 GCA_020445315.1 Gammaproteobacteria bacterium | reverse complement strand
CCACGGTCATCGGGCCGGGCGAGACCATTCGTATCCCGGCCGCGTGCGAACACGGGCCCGAAGTCGACTTCGAGGCCGAACTCGCCGTCGTCATCGGCAAGGAGGCGCGCAACGTCGGCGTCGACGAAGCCCTGCGGTACGTGCTCGGTTACACCTGTGCCAACGATGTCTCCGCACGCCGATGGCAGAAGCACGGTGGCGGTGGCCAGTGGGTACGCGGCAAGAGCTTCGACACCTTCTGTCCACTGGGCCCGGTGATCGTCACCGCCGACGAGATACCGGACCCGCAGCGCCTGGCGATACGATCCGAGCTCAATGGTGAGGTCATGCAATCGAGCACGACTGCCGACATGATCTTCAGCGTTGCCGAACTGGTCGCCTTCCTCAGCCGGGACACCACACTGGCCCCCGGCACCGTCATCCTGACCGGCACGCCCGAGGGCGTCGGTTTCGCGCGCAAGCCACCCGTGTTTCTCGATGATGGCGATACGATAACGATCAGCGTCGGGGCGATCGGCACGCTGAGCAACCCGGTGCGCATGGCAACAGGCTGACCCGGCGGTTGCCTAGTTGGGCTCGTACAGCCTGACGTTGCGGAAGCGGCCGTCAGCCGCCTGCCGGGCATCGTCGTCCATCAGGAAGACCAGGTACGTGTAGCGACCCGACAGGTGCTGACCCACCGGGATCTCCAGCCGCTCCCAGTCCGTGCCACCACCGTATCGATAACGCCGCTCACCCCATGCCTGGGTCCCGTCGACGATGAAGTAGTTCGGTCCCGGCTGGTTCGACAACGGCGCGGCCTCGCCATTGTCCAGCGCGATGCCCTGCAGTTCCCCGAGCTGGCCCCGGCGGTAGTCGAACGCCAGTACCGTCTCCGCCGTCAACTCGTACGTGTACGCCACGCGCTTCCACGTGTTACCGGACAGGTGCAGCGTCGCCCCGTCGTCCTCGACCACCGCGCTGCCCGACACGTCCTGGCCCGGCACGCCCAGCAGCGTCACCGTGCTGAAGTC
>JAGRGW010000514.1 GCA_020445315.1 Gammaproteobacteria bacterium | reverse complement strand
GTCATCGAGCGTTGCCTGCTGCTCAGCCAGCAACCCAGCCAGACCCTGCCCGGCTGCGCCACCCTGGCGACGATCAGCGAGGCCGTCGACGAGGACGACCTGTCGCTGGAGAGCGTCGAACGCCGCCACATCCTGCGCGTACTCGACATGCACGAGGGCAACAAGTCGGCTGCGGCACGTGTACTCGGCGTATCGCGCAAGACACTCGAACGCAAGTGCCAGGCCTGGGGCGTGGGCGGCTGACCCCGGACCCGGCGCAGCCGGTCATGCGGCCTATCGAACGAATCGTCGGGCGTGTCGCCAGCAGCGTCCGGCTCAAGCTGCTCGCGATGGCCCTGGTGCCAGTGGCCGTCGTCGTCCCGCTGGCGCTGTTTGGGCTGACCTCGTGGAGCGCGTCGTTCGCCTACGACCAGCTTTACATCAAGGTCAACACCGACCTGGCCGTCGCGCACGACACGTTCGAGCGCATCAAGCGCGACGAACTCGATTACCTGCTCCGCCTCAGTGAATCTCACCGCTTCCGCAGTGCAATGGAGGCGAACGACGACGCGGCGGTGCGGGGGCTGATCGACGAACTCAGGCAACGTGCCGGTTTCAGCTTCCTGCGTGTCATCGAACCCGGCGACGAGACGGACCTGCCCACCCGGGCATCGGTTGGCATCGAGATCCTCGGTCCGCAGCAGCTGGCTGCCATCGACCCGGCGCTGGCAAGGTTCGTCGAGTTGCCGATCGTGGAGACGCGGCGTGCGCGCCCGAGCGAGCGCACGCTGGAACAGCGCGGCATGGTCATACGCGCCCACCAGCCGGTACTCGACGGCAGCGGCAGGCTGATGGCCGTGCTCGACGGTGGCGTGTTGCTCAACAACAATTTCGGCTTCGTCGACCAGATCCGCGACCTTGTCTACGGTCCCGGCAGCCTGCCTGCCGGCAGCATAGGCACGGTGACGGTATTCCTCGACGACGTGCGCATCTCAACCAACGTCCCCCGCGTCGCCGGTACGCGGGCGCTCGGCACCCGGGTCTCGGATGAGGTCGTCAATGCCGTACTGGACGAGGGCCGCACCTGGATCGATCGCGCATTCGTCGTCAACGACTGGT
>JAGRGW010000006.1 GCA_020445315.1 Gammaproteobacteria bacterium | reverse complement strand
ACGCCGCGCAGGCGCCTGACGGCCTGATCCGAACGGGCGCAATGGCGCCGTCGCGCCCCTCGGGGCGCGCGGCGCCGTTTTTCATTATTCAGTTCGCCGTACGCGCCCTGAGGAACCGGATCAGGTCCTGGCGATCGTCTGCGCTGCGGATGCGCTGCAGCGGCATCTTCGAGCCCGGCGTCACGCTTTCGGGGCCTTCCCTGAACAGTGCGTCGATCGTTTCCTCGGTCCATACGATGTCGGCCCGTGCCAGGGCGTCGGAGTACGGGTAACCCGTGACCGCCCCCGCCTTGCGGCCGAACACCCCGTGCAGCGAGGGCCCGGCGCGGCGCCGGTCGTCGACCGCCAGGGTATGACAGACACTGCACTTGCGCGCGAACTGGCGGGCACCGTTGTCGAGAACGCCGGCCGGATGGAAACGGCGCTCGTCGTTCGCGGCGATCCCGCCCTCGTCGGATGCGGTATCGAGCGGCAGGCGGGTGATGAAATCGTCCAGTCCCGCGTAGACGATTGCCTGTCCCGACGAGACCAGTTGTGCGGTCCAGACCGGGCCGTTGGCGGCGTGAAAATCGCGCAGGATCTCGTCCGTTTCGGCGTCCGCGACGACCAGGCGGCCCTTGGCGTTGCCGCAAACGAGGCGTCGGCTCGCCGGATCGACCGACAGCGACAGGACCGGCGAGTCGTCATGCAGCAGGTTGGCCGTGATCCTGTCGCCATGCAGGGCGCGTGTCTGTAGCAGGCCGCTGGACGTACCGAAGGCCAGCAGGTCGAGCGGTTCACTGACGGCCAGCACGTTGATCCCCCAGCCGGCCTCGACCACGCTTCTCAGCGCCCGTGATTCGGCCAGGTCCCAGAGCCTGACGTGGCCGTCGGCCCCGGCCGTGTAAAGGCGTTTGCCGTCGTCGGAAAACGCGGCTGCATTGACCGGCCCCTCGTGCCCGCGCAGTACGCCGATACGATCGAACGCCGGCGCCGACCACAGCCCGACCGTGTGGTCCCAACTGCTCGACGCCAAGGTCGAGCCGTCGCTGGAGAACGCCAGGTGAACGACCTTGCCGCCGTGGCCGGCGAGATTGCGCGACACCGGTTCCTGCCGGTCGTCGAGCAACTGTTCCACCGACCAGACGCGCAGCACCGCGTCGTCCCCGGCGGTGACCAGGAAGCGGCCGTCGGGTGAGAAAGCGGCCGCGTTGACGGCGGCCTCGTGGCCGATCAGCCGGCGCCGCTCGATGAGATCGCCCGCCGACCAGAGCACGGCCGAGTAGTCGAAGCTGGTGCTGACCAGCCAGCGACCGTCGGGCGACAGGGCGAGTCCCTTGACCGGGCCGCCGTGGGCCGTGTGGCGCTCAAAGGCCAGTGCGGGTGCCGCACCGCCAACGGTCAGCCAGAGCGCCACGGCGGCGAGCAGACCGAGTGCGCGGCAGTGGACGGGGCGCAAAAGGAATTGACCAGGCATGGTTGTCCTCCGAGTCGCGGTGGCGCGTGATCCCGGCCCGGGCGGGGCCATTGGGCCTGGCAACCGGGCGCCGAATCCCGAGTATAGGATTTCTGTCGTTTTGGTCCATGCCGGCGCCGGTCCTGTTCAGGACGGCTGGCAGCGGGTTGTGGCGTCCGCGAGGCGACGCCCAAGGGGTGTCGTGCCGTCAGGCGCGGGTCGACGTCACGACCCTGGGTGTATCGGCGGTGTCGGCGGCGGCCGGCAGGGTCTGTGTCCCGGGATGCCCGTACAACACCTCGCTCAACGGTCGGGGCTGGCCGAAATGGTAGCCCTGCGCAAAGTCCACGCCGATACGGCGCAGAATCGCCAGGATCCGGTCGTTTTCCACGAACTCGGCGATCGTCCGCAGGCCCATGACATGGCCGAGCTGGTTGATGATGTCGACCATCGTGTGGTCGACCTCGTTGTCGGCCAGGTGGCGCACGAACGAACCGTCGATCTTCAGGTAGTCGACGGGCAGCGTCTTCAGGTAGCTGAACGACGCGAAACCACTGCCGAAGTCGTCCAGTGCGAAGCTGCAGCCGATCTCCTTCAGGTCCCTGACAAAGCGCGTGGCATGGGTGAAGTTGGCGATCGCCACGGTCTCGGTGATTTCGAAACAGAAGATCTCCGGCGGCAGCCGGTAGGCGTTCAGCATGACCTTGACGTGATCCAGCAGCGTGTTGTCGCTGAGCACGGCGCCGGAGATATTGATGCCGAATGTCATGTTCGCCAGCTGTGGGTTCCTGACCGAGGCCATCGCCAGCATCTCGATGGCGTGGTTGACGACCCAGCGGTCCAACGTGCCCATCAGGTTGTAACGCTCGGCCGCGGGCAGGAAAGATCCCGGGGAGATCAGGTCGCCGTTGCTCGAGCGCATGCGCAGGAGGATTTCGTAGTGCTGGTGTGCCTGCCCGGGCTCGCCGTTCAGGTCGATGATCGGCTGCGCCAGCAGCACGAAATTGCCTTCGTCCATGGCCTGGTGGATATGCGGTACCCACTGGATCTCCTTGTGCCAGCGCGAAGATTCCATGTCGCCGGGGTGGTGGATGTGAATCCGGTTCCGGCCCTTGCTCTTGGCGATGTAGCAGGCCTGGTCGACGGCGCTGAGCAGGTCGGCCGCCGACGATCCCGGGCTGCCGTCGAACGGGGCAAGACCGATGCTGAGGCCAACCGAAAACGTCTTCCCCTCCCATGAGAAGCGGAACGATTCGATGGCCCGCCGGATCTTCTCGGCAATGGTGTTTGCCTTCTCCACCGGGCAGTGCCGCAGCAGCAGGCCGAACTCGTCGCCGCCGAGCCGCGCCAGCGTGTCGCCCTTGCGGATGTGTTTCTGCAGCTGTTGGCTGACCTGGCGCAGCAACTCGTCGCCGGCGGCGTGGCCACAGGTGTCGTTGACGGTTTTGAACTGGTCCATGTCCATGTAGCAGATCGCATGCACGGTCTGCTCGTGCGCGGCGGCGCTCTTCAGCAGCTGGTTCAGCCGGTCCTCGAACCCGGTCCGGTTGATCAACTGCGTCAGCGGGTCGTGAATGGCCTGGTGCGACAGCTGCCGCATCAGGTTGTAGCGTTCGGTGATGTCGTGAATGACGGTGACGCCGCCGACGAAGCGGTCGTGGCGGTCACGCAGCGGCGCGATGTCGATTTCGACGATGTGCGTCTCGCCCAGCTGCGAGATCAGTTCTGTCTGCCCGAGGTCCCGGGCCTTGGGATCTTCCGCCAGCCCCGTCGTCAGTTGCTCGACGATGGACGCGGTACCGGTATCGTCGACGAAGTCCAGCACCGCGTCGATCGGGCGCAGCAGTGCCGTCCGCCGCGACCAGCCGGTGACATTCTCGGCCGCCGGGTTCATGTAGGTGATGTGGCCGCTGCGGTCGGTCGTGATGACCGCATCGGCGATCGACTTCAGCGTGACCTGGGCGCGCTCTTTCTCGCGCTCGAGCTGTACCCGGGTTGCCTTCTGCTCCGAGTGGTCGGCGAACGACCCGACCATGCGAACCGGGGCGCTGGTGCCGTCGCGCAGCACGGTCCCGCGGCCGAGCATCCAGCGCCAGCCGCCGTCGCGCATGACTACCCGGAATTCGCAGTGAAACGTTGCCCCGTGGTGGATATGGTTGTTGAGCGCATGGCTGAACCTGGCCTGGTCTTCCGGGTGGACGGTCGAGCGCCAGGTGGCGAACATTGCCGGAACCTCAGCCTCGGTCAAACCGACGAGTTCGGCGTAGCGCGGCGACAGGTACAGCCTGTCGCTTTGCAGGTCCCAGTCCCAGATCGCCTCGTTGCTGCCGCTGACCGCCAGCTGAAAGCGTTCCTCGCTGGTGCGCAGCGCGCGGGTCGAGGCATCGAGATCAGCCACCATCTTGTTGAAGTGACGGGCCAGGTCGGCGAACGGCCCCTTGCCATCGACCGGCACCTTGACCTGGTAGTCGCCTCCGGCGACCGCGGCTGCCGCGCGTTGCAGCGCACGCACGGCGCGCGACAGGAAGTCGCGGATGCTGATCGAAACGAACAGCGCGAACACGAGGATACCCGCCCCGAGGACGGCGAAGGCCATCGCCAGCCGGGACTCGAGGCGCTCGGGCCAGGCGTCGTCGAAGGCGACGAACACCACGCCCTGCCTGCCGACACCGTCGTCGATACGCCAGCGCGTCATGTTGCCTTCGAGAATGGTGTCGACGGCGTCTTTCTCGGTCATGACGTCGCCCTGCCAGGCGCCTGCGATAACGCGATTCTTGTCGTTCGAAATGACGATGCCGTCGATCAAAGGCGCGCGCGAAATCTCCACGGCGATCCGCGCGGACTCTTCCGGCTCGTTGATGCGCAGCGCCAGGCTGGCCGGACCGACGATGACGGCGCGGGTGTTCTCTTCCTGCGAGACCAGTGCGTGGCGGACTTCGTCGACCAGTGGCACGATCACGGTCAGTGCGTAGACAATCAGCGCAATGCCGACGGCCGCCACGGCCAGCAGGCTTGGTCTGAGCAGAAGGCGCAGCAACCTTAATATCATCCGTCCAGTAATCCCCTTTGGTATACGCTGATTCCGGCCAGCCCTTGTTGATCCGGGCGTTTTGGCAGGCCGGCGGGTACTCGGTGACCGGTCGCTTGTTACCAGGTGTCCTGGTTTGTGCTGTCCTTTGTGCGGCGCTGCAGTTCGCGCTGCACCCGGTTGTTCCTGCGAGCGCTTCAATGATCGGCGGTCGATGGATTAACTTGACGAACTCGGGAACGGCAATCGTTTCCCACTGGGTTCGCGTTGGTGCGCAATTGCCGGGTACGGTGCCAGCCGATACGCCGCGCGGGCTTGCGAAACCTGCTGACTGGCCCCATCTGGGACAATTCGAAAGACCGATCGAACACACGGGAGGGCGGGTGGGCCAGGCGGCACCCGCATCAGTTATTGGCTAAGGAAAAGAACCAGGAACAGGACAACGTCGAGGTCATCGAGGCGGGAAAGCCCCTGGCGCGCACCGACGAGGTGTTGCCGACAACGATTCATCTGCTGCCCGTGGCGGCCAGGCCATTTTTCCCGGGCCAGGGCGTGCCGCTGGTCATGGATGCCGCGCACTGGCGACCGACGATGGAGGCCGTGCACGATCACGGCAACGATCTGATCGGTATCGTGCTGACCCGTGGTGACGAGGCGGAGAAGGCCCGGCCAGAAGACTTCCACCGCGTCGGCACGGTTGGACGCATCCATCGCGTGACCCCGACCGACGGCAACCTGCAGGTACTGGTGGAATGCGTGCAGCGCTTCGAGATCCAGCAGGTACTGGGTACGCAGGCGCCGTTCAGGGCGCGGGTCGAGTACATGCGCGAACCGCTGGGCGCGCCCGACCCGGCACTGAAGCCCTACTCGGTTGCACTGATCAACACGATCAAGGAGCTCCTGCCGCTCAATCCCCTGTACCAGGAGGAACTGCGTATGTTCCTCGACCGGTTCGGCCCCGAGGATCCCTCGCACCTGGCCGATTTCGCCGCCAGCCTGACGACATCGAGCAAGGAAGACCTGCAGGTCGTACTCGAGACCTACCCGCTGCTCCCGCGCATGGAGAAGGTACTCGACCTGCTGCATCGCGAACTCGACCTCGCCAAGGCCCAGCACAAGATCCGCACCGCCGTCGAAGAGCGCATGCAGAAGCAGCAGCGCGAGTTCTTCCTGCGCGAACAGCTGAAGGCGATCCAGCAGGAACTGGGCATCTCGAAAGACGACCGCACGGCCGAGATCGACACTTTTCGTGACCGCCTCGAGTCGCTGCAGTTGACCGACGAGGCCGCGCACCGGGTCACCGAGGAACTGGACAAGCTGGCGATGCTCGAGACCGGGTCGCCGGAGTACGCGGTGACGCGCAACTACCTCGACTGGATCACCGTGCTGCCATGGGGGCGTATGTCGGACGACCGCCTCGACCTGGCGCGTGCGCGCAAGGTGCTCGACAGCGACCATTACGGACTCGAGGACGTCAAGAAACGTATCCTCGAGTTTCTCGCCGTCGGCATCATGAAGGGCGAGATCAGCGGTTCCATCATCCTGCTGGTCGGCCCGCCGGGAGTCGGCAAGACGTCGATCGGGCGTTCGATCGCCGAGGCGCTGGGGCGCCAGTTCTACCGTTTCTCGGTCGGCGGCATGCGCGACGAGGCCGAGATCAAGGGCCATCGCCGCACCTATATCGGCGCGATGCCGGGCAAGTTCCTGCAGGCCATGAAGAGTGCCGGAACGCAGAACCCGGTCATCATGCTCGACGAGATCGACAAGGTCGGCGCCAGCTACCATGGCGACCCGGCTTCGGCGTTGCTCGAGGTGCTCGACC
>JAGRGW010000513.1 GCA_020445315.1 Gammaproteobacteria bacterium | reverse complement strand
CGGCCCTCGCGGGTACCGTTGTCGGCAACCGGCGAGCTCTCACCCATACCCATGATCGTGATCTTCGATGCCGGGATGCCCTTGCCGATCAGGTAGTCGGCAGCGGCCTGGGCACGACGCTCAGACAGGTTCTGGTTGTAGGCTTCCGGGCCGGTGCTGTCGGTGTGACCGACGATCTGCAGCGACTCGTCGCCCTTCGACTTCATGACTGCCGCAGCAACACCGTCGAGTTCGGCTTCCATCGCCGGCTTCAGGTCGGCGCTGTCGAACGCGAAGTGGTCAGCCGTTACGCTGATCGACATGTCGGCCATGATGCCGCAGCCCTTCGGATCGACCTTGGTACCGGCCGGGGTGCCCGGGCAGTTGTCTTTGTAGTCCGGCACGCCGTCGCCGTCGCTGTCACGCGGGCAACCGTCCGAGTTCACTGCCGCACCCAGCGGGGTGTTCGGGCAGGCGTCCTTGCTGTCCGGCACGCCGTCACCGTCGGCATCACCGTCGACCATGGCCTCCATCGGCTTGGCGCCGCACTCGCCTGCCTGGGCAACACCGCCCACGCCGGTCCAGCACTCGCCGAAACTGTTCTTGACGCCGCCAGCCATGCCGGAAACGAATCCCATATGACCGCCGGCGTGGACGGCACCAACCGACAGGCCGAATACCAGGCCCATCGGCGCCAGCATTACAGCAAGCTTCTTCTTACCCGCAGATTCAAACATGGATTCCTCCCCAGCTTGTTCAGATTTATCGCGGTAACGATGCGTGATTGACGAATCGGCGGTCACCACCTCGAATGACGGGTAAGGCCCCCAACTCTGGGCCGCATTAAACCAGCAATCTGGCGAACTGCAAGCCCTAACGGCATATTTTTAGACTATTTCCAGGCCATTTGCGTCGAAATCGCAAAACCGGCGCACGTTGTGGCCCGGATTGCTAGGATGCGAACTTGACCTCGCGGGTTCTGTACTGTTGCATCAACATCATTTTATTTCGGGCGCGCTGCTGATCGTCTCGGCCGAGCTGATGTTCGCCTTCATGGGCGCGAGCATCCGCCAGGTGTCGGCCGAGCTCAACAACGGCATGATCGTGTTCGGCCGCAACCTGGTCGGGCTGGCGCTGGTCTTCGCCCTGGCCAGCGCGGCCGGACTCGGCAACCTGCGCACGCGGGTCCCGCACCTGCACCTGCTGCGCGCCAGCGCCGGGCTCGGTGCGATGTACTGCTTTTTCTACGCCATTGCGCACATGGCGCTGGCCGACGCGATGCTGCTCAAGCTGACAGCGCCATTATTCATGCCGTTGGTGGCCCTGTTCTGGCTCGACGAGCGCTTCACCTGGCATGTCGTGGCGGCCCTGGCGATCGGTTTCGGTGGGGTCGGGCTGATCCTGCTGCCGGATTTCGGCGACATGGCGCCGATCGCGATGATCGCCCTGCTCGGCGGCCTGCTCGCCGCGGTGGCCAAGGTCACGGTGCGGCGCCTGTCGTCCAGCGAGCCGACCGCGCGGATCGTGTTCTATTTCTCCGCTATCGGCACGCTGTTCTCGCTGCTGCCGCTGATCTGGCTGTGGCAGACGCCGACACAACAACAGTTGATGTGGCTGGCCGTACTCGGCCTGTTCGCCACCGCCGGGCAGCTGCTGCTGACCCGGGGCATGGCGTGCGCCCCGGCCGCGCGACTCGCGCCCTTTACCTTTTTTGCCGTCGTGTTCGGCGCCGTGCTGGGGTGGCTGTTATGGGACGAACTCTTGAAATGGACGACGATGGCCGGCACCTTGCTGATCATGTTTTCCGCCCTGCTCGTCAGCCGCGGCCTCGCCCAGCGCCCCGTCGTTGCCGCCGAGGCCGAGGCATGACCCCGGCGATGAATGCCGTTCACGGTGTTTGTGACACGGTCCACAAATGCCTGGGCGACCGGGGACTAAGCTTCTTCAGGCACACCCCGGGGACCGCAAGCGTGCGTCTCCCATCAGCGGGCGATAAGGATGTGCACTCCCGATCGGGCTGTCTCGGCTGTGCGAGGCAGCCCTTCTTTTTGGCTGAACGAATCCCGGTACGACGATGACCCCGGTCAGCATTTCACTGCCACCCGGCATCGACCGCGCCACGTTCGTTCGCGACTACTGGCAGAAAAAGCCGCTGCTGCTTCGTGGCGCCATGCCGCCGGCCGCGTTCCCGCTGTCACCGGACGAACTCGCCGGCCTCGCCTGCGAGGACGAGATCGAGGCACGGCTGATGATTCAGACCGCGGCCGATGCCTGGCAGGTCCGGCACGGGCCGTTCGACGAGCAGGACTTTGCCGAACTGCCGGAACGTGACTGGACGCTGCTGGTGCAGGACGTCGACAAGTACGTCCCCGCCGTCGGTCAGCTGATCGATGCGTTCGACTTCGTTCCCGG
Organism: Gammaproteobacteria bacterium; assembly: GCA_020445315.1. Taxonomy (GTDB): domain Bacteria; phylum Pseudomonadota; class Gammaproteobacteria; order Chromatiales; family Chromatiaceae; genus Thiosocius. Next base: position 17 of record JAGRGW010000513.1, on the reverse strand, counting down.
CTGGCGTATCGACGACA
>JAGRGW010000512.1 GCA_020445315.1 Gammaproteobacteria bacterium | reverse complement strand
CCGTCATTGCGCACGATGCGGCCGTAACCCGTGGCATCGTCGAGCGTTACCGTCAGCAGGCCGAAGCTGTCGCGCGAGGCATCGACCAGCTGTTCGAGTGTCTCGGCCCGGATCAGCGGCACGTCGCCGTACAGCACCAGCACGTGGTCGGCGGCATCCAGCAGTGGCATCGCCTGGCGCACCGCGTGCCCGGTGCCGAGCTGCTCGGCCTGTTCGGCCCATTTCAGGTCGGTGTCGCCGCCGAATGCGTCCGGCACCCGGTCGCCACCGTGGCCGTAGACCACGACGATCTCTGACGGTTGCAACCGCCGGGCCGTGTCGATGACATGGCCGAGCAGGGGCCGGCCACCGATGCGGTGCAGCACCTTCGGCAGGCTGGATTTCATGCGCTTGCCCTGGCCGGCAGCGAGGATGATGACACCGATCTTCATGGCAACCTCAAGGGTGGTTCAGTTGATGGTGGCCGTGCCCGGCAGTTGCACGGCGTGGATTCCCGAGCGCTGGTCTTCGCCGGGCTGTGCGTCACGCACTTCCGCTATCGTGACACGGATGGTCAGGTCTTTACCGGCCAGCGGGTGATTGCCGTCGACGGTGACCCTGCCGTCCTCGATGCGGGTGACGTGGAACGCACGCATTTCGCCTTCGTGATCTCGCAGCTGAAAGGCGGCACCGACCTGTCGATACTCCGGCGGTACGCTATCGAGGTCGTCGACGAACGTCAGGCCCGGGTCGTGCTCACCGAATCCCTGGTCGGGCGGAACCCGTATCTCGATCCGGCTGCCGACGCGCTTGCCGGCGACGGCCCGGTCCATGCCACCGATCAGTGCGGTGTCACTGCCGTAGACGAAACCCAAAGGGCTGTCGTGCTGCTCGACCACCTGCCCGTGCTCGTCCTCGATCACGTAGGTCAGCGCCACGTACTTGCCTGGCTGGATGGTCTGGTCGGTCATGCAGAGTTCTCGTCACTACGCCCTGAATGGGGTTTATCGGCCGTTTGGGGCCGATGTGAAGACTGTCGTTCTTGGAGAGGCCGGGCCCAATTGACGGCGCATGCCCAGTCTACGTCCGGGTTCACGCGGGCACGTCCCCTTGGCGGGATTTCCGCAAAGCAAACGGCCCCGACGAACGGATTCGCCAGGGCCGCGGATTCCAACATCGCCGGCAGGGCTTACTTTTTCTTGCGCAGGCGCTCGATCGCACGCAGCTGGGCCACGGCCTCGGCCAGTTCGACCTGGGCCTTGGCCAGGTCGATATCGGCCTTCTGGTTGGCCAGCGTGTCCTCGGCGCGACGCTTGGCCTCCTGCGCGGCGGCCTCGTCGAGGTCGGCGGCACGGATGCCGGTGTCGGCCAGAACCGTGATCTTGAACGGCTGTACCTCGATCATGCCGCCGGACACGTAGAAGTGCTCCTGCGGCTGGCCGTTGCCCGGATCGACGCGCAGTTCGCCCGGCTTGAGCTGGGTGACCAGCGGCGCGTGACGCGGTGCGATACCGATCTCGCCCATGACCGCCGGTGCGTACACCATTTCGCCCTGGCCGGAGAACATGTGGCCCTCGGCGCTCACGATGTCGACATGAATGGTCATTGCCATCGGGATTCTCCCAAAATCAGACGGAATCGCGGAATCAGGCCTTCTCGGCGTTGGCCACGGCCTCGTCGACGTTGCCGCACATGTAGAACGCCTGCTCCGGCAGGTGATCGTACTCACCGGCCAGGATCGCCTTGAAGTTGGCGA
>JAGRGW010000511.1 GCA_020445315.1 Gammaproteobacteria bacterium | reverse complement strand
GGTCCTCAATACCAGTAGGTCTTCAGCACGTGCCAGCCGAGCAGGGCGGGCACGGGCCAGAACAGCAGGATGTGCAGCCACACCGACTGGCGCCTTAGGCGGGTCGCCAGCGCGCCGCCGATGCGGTGCTCGAGCGCGATGACGCCGGTCGACAGTGCGCCGAGCAGCAGCATCGTGGTGAAGCTGAGAATCAGCAGCAGGTTGAGCCCGCTGCCGGTGCGAAAGCCGGTGTGCAGGCCGAGGCCGACGATGACCAGCACGCCGAGGACGATATGGGCCAGGCGCCAGCCGTCGAAACCGCCGAGGCGGTCGAACCTGCGTACGCGTTTGCGCAGCGACAGCAACAGGCCGACCGCGAACAGGCCGAGAATCGAGAAGCCGGTGATCTGCTTGATCAACCCATCGCGCCACAGCATGTCCCACTGCCAGCCCTGCTGGACACTGTCGGCGTAAGGCAGGTTCGGGCCGAGCAGGAACATCAGCGCGCCGAACAGGGAGATGCCCGCGCTGGCCAGCAGGGCCTTGTGCATGGTGACCGGTTGGGCCGGCGCGGCGCTGCCGAGCAGGTCCTGGACCAACGGCTTGCACGATCCGCAGACACTGCCGGCGCCGGTCTGGCAGGTCACCGCAGCGGCATCGCAGGCGCCGGCGGCGATGGCCTCGCTGATGGCGCCGCGGGTGACGCCGGTGCACTGGCAGACCGTGCTGGCCGCCGGCCAGGCAGCGACACCTTGGGTGTCGTCGACGGACCAGATGCGCCCGGTGCGCAGGAAGCGCAGCACCTGCCACGGCCAGATCGGGCGCTTTTCGCCGATCACCGTTTGCAGGCGGACGGTCTCGTCCCACTCGCCGATGCCGATCGCGCCGACCAGCCGGTTGCGATGCACCAGGATCTTGCGGTAGATGCCGTTGGCCTCGTCGCGGTAGACGTGGGCGCGGCCGTAGAACGGGTCTTCGCCGGCACCGACCGGGCCCATGCTGAACACCTGCGTGCCGACCACCTTGAGTCGGCTGGCGGCGACCGAGCCGGCATAGCGGCTGTCGATGCCGGCGATATCGGCCGCGGCGACACCGGCCTGCTCCAGGCCCGGCGCGACCAGGCCGTAGACGTTGCCGCGATGCTCGGCGCATTCACCGATTGCGTAGATGTCGGGGTCGGACGTATGCATGCCGTCGTCGACCTGGATGCCCCGGCCGAACGCCAGCTGGGCCTTGCGCGCCAGCGCGATGTTCGACCGGATGCCGGTCGCGACGATCAGCGTGTCGCAGGCGAGTTGTCGGCCCGAGTGCAGGCGCACGCCCTCGACGCGCGGATCACCGAGCACCTCGGCGACACCGTCACCGATGACGACGTCGATGCCGAGTGCCTCGATGTCGGCCTGCAGGCGTTGCGACGCGTCCTCGTCGAGCTGGCGACCGAGCAGGCGGTCGGCATGCTCGATCACGGTCACCCGCGTGTTGCCCGGTTGCATGCCGCGCGCCGCCTCGATGCCGAGCAGGCCGCCACCGAGCACGAT
>JAGRGW010000510.1 GCA_020445315.1 Gammaproteobacteria bacterium | reverse complement strand
GGTGGCTCGATCGGCACCGCGTCGTGCAGGTAGAGGTCGATGCTGTCGCCGGACAGCTGCGGGACCGGTATGGTCACGCCGTCGAGCGGCAGCAGGTTCCAGCCGTCGATATTGATCAGGTCGGCCAGTTTGACCGAGGCCGCGCTGTTGATCTGTTCGCGCTCGATGGCCAGGCGTTGGGTGGCGATCGGCAGTGCCTGCTGCGCGTGCCCGCCCGGCAGCCGGATCGCCAGTGTCCAGTCGACCGACATCGCGCAGGCCTTCAGCCGACCTGACGAACGTACCGTGAAGCTGCCGCCGATGGACGCGACCAGGTACAGCCCGGCGACCTGGATGTTGGCCGGCAGCTGGGTCGGTGTCAGGTTCAGCGCGAACCGGGTCTGGCCCTGCACGGTGAGGTGGTCATTACAGAGCTCGACCATGCCCTGTAGCCAGTCCTGTCCCTGCCAGCGCAAGGCGCCGCCGAGGCCGATGCACCAGCCGGCGACCGATGCCGAGACCCGGCCGGCGCCTTCGACGTGCAGACCGCGCCATTGCAGGTGGCCGCTGCCCTCGAGCCGCAGGTCCGGTCCGCTGTCGCCGAAGCGCAGCTCGCCGCGCAGCTGCAGCGCGGCGTTGTCGAGCGCATAACCGTTGATGTTCCAACCGCCCGTCTCGTGGGCCAGCCTCGCTTCGAGCCTGACGCCGTCCTGGCTGAGCTCGCCGCGGACATCGCTACAGGCCCGGCCGAACAGTTGCAGGCTGCCATCGCCGGCGAGCAGGAAGCGACGCCCCGGGCCGAGCTGGCCGGCGACGTCGAGAGCCAGGTCGAGCACGCGCTGCTGGCCGCCGGCAAACCAGTTCGGTGCGAACGCGAAGTGGCCGTCGAAGGCCGCGTGGCGGTCGCTGACGTCGAGTGCGCCGTCGATGATCACCTGGCCGCCGAACAGGCGCAGCTGGCCGTCGCCGGCGAGATGGAAGCCACCGCGGCTGTCCAACGCCAGTGCCACCGGCGCGGTCTCGCTGCCGATATGCAGTTCGGCCAGCGCGGGGCCGCCGGCGCCTCCGCCAGGCGGGACCAGCACCCACTGTCCGTGCAGTGCGGCACTGACGCGCGCCCAGGACCCGGCGCCATCGGCCCGGCCTTCGAGCAACAGGCGTCCCTGTACGTCGAGCTGCAGCGGGATGCGGATGCCAGCGACCGACAACGTCAGCGGCGTGACGCCGACACGGCTCAACAGGCTGAACGAACCGTCGGCACGCATGACGCCGAGGAATCGGTAGATCTGAGACGCCAGCAACTGCACGCGGGCGGCGACGACAACGGCCGGGTTGCCCGGGGCATCGCCCGTATCACCCAGTGCGGCCTGCCGGTCGGCATCGCTGAACGCGGCCAATGCGTCGTCGACCCAGGTCGCTGCAGTCGGGTCCGTCGCCGGCCGTTCGCGCCCGGTCAATGGCACGAGGTCGCGGCTCAACCGGGCCGCCGCGTCGAGTGACAGGCTGGCGTGCCCGCGCTCGGCCTGCTCGATGACGAAATCGTCGTAACGCGCGCCCCGGTTCCACCAGCTGTCGAGGCCGACCTCGCCCCCGGTCAACGGCTTGTCGCTGTCAACGATGTCGCACCAAAGCGTGCCGTTGACCCAGACCCGGATCAGGGTGGCGTAGCGTTCCGTCGCGCGCCGGTTCGCGCCTGCGCCGCCGGGGCCGGTGGCTAGGTCGATCGCCAGCGTGTTGCGGCCGACAGCGCGGGGCAGGGACATCGCGGCCTGCGGCACGCTGCGGGCCTCGATGACGACCCGGTAGTCGGTATCCTGGATAAAGGCCGTCGGCGTGGACTGCAGCGTGCGCGTGCGGCCGCGCTTGAGGCGCATCAGCTGCCACGCGTGCTGCTCGGCGGTCATGCGGAAGCGGTAGAAGGTCGTGTTGCCCTGTACGTGGAACACGACCCCCATGCCGTCGTTGTCGCTCGAATGCATGGTGACACTGACGCGGATATCCGACAGCGCGCCGGTCTCGCGGACCAGCATGGCGCCGTAGCGGCCGGGCGAGTTGTCGCCGACGTTGTTGTGCTGCACCAGCATGCCCTGTTCGACGGACCAGGCGCCGCGCCCGCGCTTGAGGCCGTGGTCGACGACGCGCCAGCCGCTCAGCGAGGTGTCATCGAAGCGCTCGGCGACGACGGTGTCCCAGCGCACCGGGCCCGGCAACAGTGGATCGCCGGCCGGATCGTCCGCCGGCGTGTCCGGTGTCGCCAGCCGCCGTGGACTGATCAGCAGGAAGGTCGCATCGGCGGCAAAGCCGACGAACGCACCCTGCAGCTCGATCCGGCGCAACGACGGCGGCAGCAGGTCGAGCAGCGCCTCGGCATCCAGCAGGGGCGGGTCGCTGCTCAGCGCGTTGATGACATCGGCGATGTCGCTGCCGCCCTGCGCCAGGCGGGACCACAGGTCGTTGGCTGTCGTGGCCAACTGCTGGGCAAGCCCGATGACGGTACCGACGTTGACCCGGGCATCCAGCTGCCGGTTCACGACCGCACCGGCCGACGGGAACAGGCCGAGCACGGCCGGTGGCAGCGAGACGCGGCCGTCGCGGATCTCGGCCCACATCAGCTCGGCGAGATGGCCGGCCGGGTCGATCGGCAGCGAAGGGTCGGACAGGAAACCCATCAGCTCGAAGATCATCAACGGGCTCGGATGCGGAAACGGCCGCCGCAGCTCGACATGGATGCCGAAGCCGGCCAGGCGCAGGTCGGTGCACAGCCGGTCGAAGTACGGCGAAGTGTCGGCCAGGAACGGGATCGGGATCGTACCCATGACCGGCGTGATGACCTGGTAGGTGTCGCAGACGAGCGTCATGCCGGCCTGCGCGTTGCCGATGTCGATGTCGTAGCTGTACAGCGTGTTCGGTGCCGGCAGCGGGCCGAAGAACGGCGAGAACTTCGCCCGTTT
>JAGRGW010000509.1 GCA_020445315.1 Gammaproteobacteria bacterium | reverse complement strand
TCCCGCGCAAGATCAACGTGCTGTGCGATACGGCGCTGGTCTACGGTTTTGCGCAGGAGGCCGACACGATCTCGGCCGGCATCGTCAGCGATGTCATTCGTGACAAGGCAACCTACGGCGTGATCGCCGATGCACCATCCGCCCCGGAAATGCGTCGCGGCGCCAGGCAGACACCGGCATCCGTGCCACGGGAAGGTGCCGTGGTTTCGCATGGGTCGATGGCGCAGACCGACAGGGACATTGCGCGCGAACTGTTTCCGTCGCGCAAGCAGAACTGAGCGCAGTGGTTTTCAATCGTCCTTGAACAGCGCGTCCAACGTGGAGTGATTTCACGCGGCCCAACCCCGGACCGCGCGTAGCGTTCCTGCCGGCCCCGTCAGCCCGCCGAGGCCTGTTTCGTAACCTCCGGTTTCCCGGCTGTCTGCGGCGTATGGTCGAGCAGCAGCGCCATTTCACCGAGCCGTTTCAGGATGGTGTCGAGCAGCGTTCTGACTTGGCGTTCATCGATAGTCTTGGGATCCACCGGCTTGTTATTGACATGTGCCGATGCCTTGCCCGAACGCAGCAGGTTGTGGACGAAACGTACCAGTGTCTCGGTGTCCATTGTGCCGTCCAGCTGCTGGATGATCAGCTTGCTGATCGCGTCGATTCTCGCGGTGTCCTGGCGGACATTGGTCACATAGACGTCGTTCATGCGCGCCTGGATACGTGCCAGCGGATAGGCGACGGGGTTGTCGGACGGCGGAGCAGCCGGGATGACCGGCTTGTCCTCGATACGAACCACGCCGTAGATGTACAGCCGCATCAGGTCGTCTGCCATGGTCGAGGCAGCAATATCGATGGCCTGTTCCGCCTTTATATTGAGGCGAGACAGGGCCATTTCGTGCAGTTCACCGAACGCGATCGGATTCGGCCAGCGCTCGAGCAGGATCTCGAGCATGGCGTAAGTCATCGCCCGCGACGGCGTCAGGTTGTTTTCGTTCAGCCTGACACTGATCTTTTCTCCCTCGGCGTCATAATGCTTGACGACGTTCTCACGCTTGGCCAGGGAGATGTGGAAATGTCTGATCGTCTGCGGATCGATCTGCTGTTTCAGGGTGACTTCCTTGTGGCACAGCAGGCTCATGCGAAAACGCCGGTTCCTGAGAAAATCGAGGTACTGCTCCTTTTCCATCTGGCCGATGCCGCGCAGTGTCTCGATCGTCGCTTCCGGCAGGTCCGAGTCCAGCATCGTACCGAACCGGCAGTCGCCCAGGTACTGCATGCCCGCGGCATCCGCGCGCCCGGCAAACTCGTGGAAGTAGACCGGCGTGTTGTGCGGTTCAAGGTATTCGTGCGCCAGGTAGGCGTCAGACGAGGTGCCCAGTTGCTTCGACACCTCGCCGATCAGGGCCTGGTAGGCATCGTTGGGTTGGCCGGCCGCGTTGGTCGCCAGGAACTCGAGCATGGCACGGGCCTGCTGCACGCGCTTTTCGCTGCCTTCGTGTTGCTTCGTATGGAACAGCAGCATGTCGCGTACGACCTGGTTCAGCCGCCACCCCGGCAGGGCGTTGTAGCTGATCATCGCCACGCCCTGCGAACTGAGTGACCGTCGGCACAGTGCGAGGATGCCTTCCTGGACCTCCTCGGGTACCCAGGAGAACACGCCATGGCAGATGATGTAGTCGAACTTGCCCCAGCTTTCGTCGATCTCCATCAGGTTTGCCTGGCGGAGTTCGGTGTTTTTCAACTGGAGTTCTGAGACAATCTTTTTGCCGTCCTCGATCTGTCGCCCGGACAGGTCGACACCGACGAATTCGCTGTCGGGGTAGGCCATCGCCAGCGGGAGCAGGTTGGCGCCAGCCGCACAGCCGATTTCAAGTACGCGGCAACGCCCGATATCAGGCGTTTCCAGCCCTTTCAGGCGGGCAATCACCGCCGTGTTGGTCGGGTGACTGAACTGGTGCGTCAGGTTGTCGTAGGGTAATTCGTCGTAGCTGTTGTTCGCCATTGTCCGCTCCTTCCGTGTGTTCTTTTTCTCGGCTGAGCGGCCATGTTAACGCGATTCTGTCAGATTGCCAGTAGGGGTTTGCCGGTTACTTGCGATCCCCGCCGTTGTCCGCCGGTATCTCGCCGGGATGGGAAAACTCGAATAGCCGGTCCTGGAAGACGCGGGTGATGTCCTCGGCGTCGCGGGCATTGTCGAGGATGTACGGGACGATCAACACGGCCAGCTCGGTGCGCACGGTGGTTTCGGAATCGGTCCGAAACAGCCCGCCGATCACCGGGATCTCGCTGACCACGGGGATGCCGCGGCGCTCGTTGGTGCTGTCTTCGCTGATGATCCCGCCGAGCAGCACCGAGCCGCCGTCTTCCAGCGACAGTTCGGTCTGGACCCGCCGGATCAGGATGGTCGGCG
>JAGRGW010000099.1 GCA_020445315.1 Gammaproteobacteria bacterium | reverse complement strand
ACGAAGAGCTGGTTCATGGGCATTTCGGTGAACGCCTTCGGTGCCGTCGGTGCACTGATCAACTTCGTCGTGGCCATCCTGGTCTCGAAGATGACCGCCGAACCGCCGGAGCACATCCAGCACCTGGTCGAGGACATCCGCGTACCGAAAGGTGCCGGTGCCGCCAGCGACCACTAAGCCGTATTCCTTCTGACGAAGGACTTGACCCCGCCTCATCGAGGCGGGGTTTTTTATGTGCCACGGAACGCAATGGCCGCACGCTTTTCCGGTCGACGGGACGGTCCGCGGGCCGGTATTTTGCTAAGCTGCGGCACATCGCCAACACCTTTACCCGGACGAGACCACGATGGAAGTCGAACTGCTCGAAATCCGCCAGTTTTTCGAACAACGCAACCCTTTCAATTATCTCAGCGACGAACTGCTCGACGAGCTGCCGAAGGATATCGAGATCCGCTACCTGCGCCGCGGCGGCACCTTCCCCCCGCTGGAAGGCTACCTCTACGTGCTGCGCAGCGGCGCGGTCAAGATCTACGACACCGAAGGCGAGCTGTGTGAAAAGCTCGCCGAGGGCGACATGTACAGCGTCACCTGCCAGCTGGTGAACCTGTCGCAATGCACCAGCGGCGAGGCAGTCGAGGACACGTTGCTGTACATGCTCCACTGTGACCGGCTCAAGGAGTTGTGCCGCGAATCGACAGCGTTCGGCGAGCACTTTTCCGCCGGCGTCAAGGAACGACTGAAGGCCGCGATCAGCGTCTACCAGGAATCTGACGACCCGACCGTGGCCGCGATGATGGTCTCGGTCGGCAGCCTGATCCGCAAGCAGCCGATCACCGTCCAATCCGGCATGACGATCCGCGAAACGGCGTCGCTGATGAGCAACAAGGATGTTTCGTCGGTCATGGTCATGCAGGACGACAAGCTCGTGGGCCTGGTCACCGACCGTGACCTGCGCAAGCGCTGTGTCGCCATCGGCCTGACCGGTACCGAGCTGATCGACCAGATCATGACGCCGAATCCACAGACCATCGAGGCCACTGCGATCACCGCGCAGGCGCTGATGATGATGACCCGCATGCACTTCCACCACCTGCCGGTAACACGCAACGGCAAGCTCGAGGGCATGATCACGGCCACCGACCTCGCCAACCACCAGAGCGCAAACTCGGCCTATCTCGCTGCCGATGTGCGCAAGGCGAAGAGCGTCGATGACCTCGTCGAGGTGAGCAAGCGTCTGCCGAACCTGCACCTGCGGCTAGCCAACGCCAGCGTCACCGCGCGCCACATCGGCGAGGCTGTATCCTGCCTGACCGATTCCATCACCGGACGGCTGCTGCAGATGGCCGAGGAGCAACTGGGTGCGCCGCCGGTGCCCTACGTGTGGATGGCCGGCGGGTCGCAGGCCCGTCATGAGCAGAGCTCGCACTCGGACCAGGACAACGCCCTGCTGCTGTCGGACGACTTCGACAAGGACAAGCACGACGAGTACTTCGCCGCGATGGCCAAGTTCGTCAGCGACGGCCTCGACCGCTGCGGCTTCGTCTATTGCCCGGGCGACGCGATGGCGACGAACCCGGAATGGCGCCAGCCACTGCAGGTATGGAAACGCTACTTCAACAAGTGGATCGAAAGCCCGACACCCATGTCGGTCATGCTGTCGAGCATCTTTTTCGACCTGCGCCCCGTCACCGGTGACTTCGACCTGTTCGTGCCGCTGCAGCAGAACATCCTGCGCAAGTCCCAGGAGAATGGCATCTTCCTGGCCCACATGACCGCGAACGCGTTGAAGCACCGGCCACCGCTCGGCTTCTTCCGCCAGTTCGTCCTCGAGCGCGGCGGTGACCACGACGACACGCTCGACCTGAAGCACAAGGGTATCGTGCCGATCACCGACATTGCGCGCGTGCTCGCACTGGCGAGCGGAAAAGAGGCCGTCAACACCGTCGACCGCCTGCGCGCCTGCGCCGGCACCCCGCAGTTGACCACGGAAATGGCCGAGAACCTGGAGGATGCGCTGGAGTTCATCGCCACGCTGCGCATCCAGCACCAGGCCAACCAGATCAAGAACAACCGCAAGGCCGACAACTACGTACCGCCGAGCGAACTGTCCGAACTGGAGCGCGAGCACCTGAAACACGCGTTCAAGGTCATCCAGACGATGCAGGAAAGCATTGCAAAGCGCTTCGGCGCCGACCGCCTCGGATGATCGAGATGGCCCCGACGGTGAACGCCAACATGCCCGCGCAACACCAACGGAGGTAGGCGCGATGTTCGAGAAGCTGCTCGGTAAAGAGTACGCCCGCAAGAAGGCACTGGCCAAGGCCCCGGCCGGTCCGCTGGCCGATTTCCTGGCCGCGGGCCGCATGGACCGGTCGGCCGACTGCCGCGAGATACCGATCATGGCAATCGACCTGGAAACAACCGGCCTCGATCCGAAGAAGGACGTCATACTCAGCATCGGCATGGTCGAGGTCAACAACTGGGGCGTCAACCTGGGCACCGCCTGGCACCGTATCGTCCGGGTCGACCAGGCCATCCCGGGCGAGACCGCCGTCATTCACCACATCACCGACGACCAGTCGGCGGCCGGCGAACCGATCGAGGCGCTGCTGCCCGAGGTGCTGCGCCGCATGGCCGGCAAGCCCATGTTGGTGCATTACTCACCGATCGAACAGAACTTCATCGATGCCGCGTGCCGCAAGATCTACGGCGCGCCGTTCGTGACCCCGATCATCGACACGCTCGAAATCGCCCAGCGTGTGTACGAGCGCCGCAATCACCTGATTCAGCCCGGCGACCTGAGGCTGTTCAACCTGCGGCCGCGTTACAACCTGCCACAGTACAAGGCACACAATGCGCTCAGCGACGCGCTGGCGACCGCCGAACTGTTCCTTGCGGTAGCCGACAACCTCTACCCCTCAGGCAAGTGCCCACTCGGCGAGTTCCTCAGCAAACGCTGATGCCGGACGGCGCACGCCGACAACCCGAACCAGGACCAATGAAATCGCATGGCTGAAAAGAAACACAGCTTCAAGAAATCCTTCCTGATCTTCCTGCTGGTGATGACGCCGCCGTTCTGGCTGCTGTTCACGGACGAGGGATCGCGTGTCTCCGATACGGCGTTGCTGTGGCTGCTCGGCAGGGACGAGATCAAGCTCGATTTCGCCGAACTCGACGGCGGCTTCAGCCGTGCGGACATCGAGACCGTCTATGCGGACACGGCCTGGAAGTGCGGCGCGAAGACGACCACTTTCGGGGACGAGCTCTGCGCGGCCGGCATCGGCACCTTCAACGGGTTCCCGGCCCAGTTACTGACGTTCTACTTTCAGCGGGGCCAGGTCAGCGCGGTCAAGCTGATCTATCGCGGCATGTACCACGAGCAGATCCTGGGTCACTACATCGGCCAGCTCGGCCAGCCGGACAACGTCGCCGCCGCGGTGGCTGAGGGCCCCAAGGCCGATGAAGTCCTGCAGTGGGACCTGGGCAGGGGCATGCTGCTGCTGCAGAAGGCGATAACGACATCGGCCGAACCATCGCTGCTGTGGCTGGCCAAGGCGCCAACCACCTGACGGACCGCCGGCCGGTGACTCGCGCCAGCTGCACAACCGTGGCGCGAGTCGACCTTTCAAGTCGATCACCGGCTGATCCAGACGGTAAAACCCGGGCAGGCTATCGATAAGTGCACCACCTAGTGACGCTGCACTGATAGCTGACCAGCCGCAACGGTCATGCCCGCACGACTCGCACCACACGGATCGATCACTTAACCTTCGGTCATGCGCAAGACAACGACCGTAACCCGTTGACTCCGACCATCATCGTTCTGCTGAGTGGACTCGCCACGCTGCTGGTCGGTGTGGGTCTGCTCGGTACCCTGCTGGGGGTTCGGGCATCGGTCGAGGCATTCAGCAGTATCGAAACCGGCATGATCATGGCCGGTTACTACGTCGGCTACATCCTCGGTACGCTGTTTGTACCGCGCATCCTGCGAAATGTCGGTCATATCCGCACATTTGCCGCGCTGGCGGCCGTCATCGCCGCCGTCAGCCTGGGGTTTGGGATGCTCGTACACCCGCTTTCCTGGCTGGTGCTGCGCATTCTCAACGGCCTGGCAGTGGTCGGCGTTTACATGGTGGTCGAAAGCTGGATCAGCGAGCAGAGCGCCGGTCCTTCACGTGGGCGGGTATTCTCGATTTACATGATGAGCACGCTGGTCGCCCTTGGCGGCGGCCAGTTCCTGCTGTTGGTCGGCGACGTATCCGGCCTCCTGCCATTTGCCCTCGCCACGATCCTGATTACGCTCGGCGTCATACCTATCGCCATTACCCGGATCAACGAACCGCAGATCCAACCGGCTGCAGCGTTCGGACTTCGAGCGCTGTTTCGTGTCTCGCCGCTGGGTGCAGTCGGCGCATTTGCGGCCGGCGTTGTCAACGGTGCTTTCTGGGGCATGACAGCGGTATTCGGCCATGCCATCGAACTCGACAAGCTGCAGATCGCGCTTCTGATGAGTACCACCATCCTGGGAGGTGCGCTGCTACAGTGGCCGATCGGTCACCTTTCGGACCGGCACGACCGACGAAAGGTGCTGATCGGGGTGAGCCTGGCGACGGGCGGGCTGGCCGCAGCGGTGGCCTACATCGTGCTGCGCGACCTGCCCGGCCTGATCGTGTCAGCCGGTATCTATGGTGGCCTGATGTTCAGCCTCTACGGCCTCTGCGTCGCCCACACCAATGATCACCTCCCGCAGGGACAGGTACTGGAAGCGACACGCGGCATGCTGCTGACCTACGGCATCGGCGCATTGACCGGGCCGTTGCTCGGCGGTGTCGCAATGCAGCTGGTCGGACCGGTGGGCCTGCCGGCAGTGTCGTCAGGAACCGCCATCGCGCTGGCACTTTACGGGCTTTACCGCATGACCCGGCGCCTGCCGCCCCCCATCGAGGACCAGTCCGAATACGTACCGATGGTGCGTACCTCACCCATCGCCCTGGAACTGTATCCGGAGGCGGAAGCGGCCGACGACGCGACCGACGGGCCGGGCGAACCCGACAACGACAAGGTGCCGCGCTGAATCCGGCTTTTTCTCCTGACAGGCCATTGCCCTAGCGCTGGGACTTTCCCTGGCAACAGCGGTGACGGCGGCTGAACCATCGCTGCCGCAACAGGCAAAAGCGCCGCAAAGCTGGAGCTCGTGCGCACGACCGCCGCATGCCGCTTGGCTCGCGTCCGCCCGGCATCAATTTCGAAGGCCGGGTGACAACACTTGCCCATTTAAGCACTGCTTAAGCAAGACCGGGCAAACTGGACGTGTCGGCCAGGCCGTTTCCGGGCGCACGTCCAGGCCCTGTTCCTCCATTGGTTGCGGCCCGGTTAGTGGTATCCGCATGACAATTCGCCCGAGCAGTCAACAGTTGGTCTTCGTCACTGGCCTCTTCATCGTGGCGACCGGCAACCTGGCCTTTTTCCGCAATGTTCTGGATGCGTTCACCGGACAACCGTACGTCTGGCTGCACGTCGTTTCCCTGGGTGCGTTGCAACTGGCCCTGTTCGTCACCGTCGTCTCACCTTTCGCCGTGGGCCGGGCAACCCGGCCCGTCCTGGCCCTGCTGCTATTGCTCGGGTCGGCGATGGCCTACTTCATGGATACCTACAACGTCATCATCGACAGCGACATGGTCGGTAATGCAATGACCACGGACAGCGCGGAATCCACCGATCTGCTGACGTTGCGGCTGGCGCTATACGTGATGTTGCTCGGCGTCTTGCCGGCGGCGCTTGTGGCAACCGTGCCACTGGCCCGGCAGACACCTGCCAGGGCCATCAGGCAGCGCGCCTTCTGGATTGGCGGCGCACTGCTGGCGGCCGCGTCGATCATCCTGCTTTCCAGCAGCTTTTATGCCTCGTTCTTCCGTGAGCACAAGCCCCTGCGCTACTACACCAACCCGCTGGGTCCGATCTACGGTGCGATACGCTACGCAACGAAACACGTGTCCGACGCGCCGGCAACGCTGAAGCCGGTCGGGACAGATGCCAACATCGCGGACAGTGACATCGATCGCGAGCTGGTCGTCATGGTGGTCGGCGAGACTGCCCGGGCCGACCATTTCTCACTGAACGGTTACTCACGCGAAACCAATCCGCGACTTGCTGACGAAGCGGTGGTCAGCTTCTCCCGGATGTCTTCCTGCGGCACCTCGACTGCAGTGTCTGTACCGTGCATGTTCGCCGTCTACGACCGCAGCAGTTTTGACAACGACAAGGCCAACGCGACCGAAAACGTGCTGGACGTTCTGGCCAGAGCCGGCGTCCACGTACTTTGGAGGGACAACAGCACGGGTTCGAAGGGCGTCGCCAACCGTGTCGACCTGGAAAACTTCCATACCCCGGAGCACAACACGGTCTGTGACGGCGAGTGCCGCGACACTGGCATGCTGGTTGGCCTGCAGGACTATGTCGACCGCCACCCGGAAGGCGACATCCTGATCGTACTGCACCAGATGGGCAGTCATGGACCGGCGTATTTCAAGCGCTACCCGGATTCATTCAGGCAGTTCTCGCCGACCTGTGACACGAGCCAACTCGACAACTGTGACGAGGAAGCGATCCGAAATACCTACGACAACACGATCCTGTACACGGATCATTTCCTGGCCGAGACGATTGCGTTCCTGCGTGCCAACGACGATCACTTCGAGACGGCCATGTTCTACGTCAGCGACCACGGCGAGTCACTCGGCGAAGGCGGCCTGTACCTGCATGGACTACCCTATTTCATGGCCCCGAAAGAACAGACGCACGTCGCCTCGGTGATGTGGCTCGGCCGCAACTTCACCGGAGTCACCTCAAGAGCTGTCAGTGGGCTGCGCGACAATCCGCTGTCACATGACGACGTGTTTCATACCCTGCTCGGGTTTTTCGAAGTGACTTCCGCCGCCTATAACCCCGAGCGGGACATTCTCAATCTCGCCCGGCGGCAGGACGGCGGTTAGCCCGTCCATGCTTCGATCGGGCGACAGGGATCGCTGCAATTATGTACTGTCGACCCAGTCAGTCAGGACCTTTCGGGTGGGCAGGCTACCTCCACCCGGGTCGGCCTCGTCGACTCGCCGTTCAACAGCAACTTGTAGCACAACAACGAGACCATCCAGCAGATATAGGCCGTAGTCAGATCGTGTGACGGGAAATGCGCACCGCGCATCCACTGATCGATCGCCAGGATGCTACCCAGCAACAGCGGTGGCAGCAGCATCTGGCGTGGCCGCCGCATTCCCACAGCCAGACCGACAAAATACAGCGCGAACAGGGAGAATCCGCCCGAGCTGTGGCCCCCGGGATAGCAGTGGCCGACCGGCGCCATCTCCGGCTTATCCCCGAGCAGGCCATATTCGACACGGTCGCCACCAAATATCGACAGGTCCCATGGACAATCGACATTCGTCACGCGTTTTCCGAGGTTTACCGCGCCGATGCTGACAATGATCGAAACCAACAGGTAGACCAACAGTCGACGCCACTCGCGCAGCTGCGTCGGCAGCCAGCTGGCTAGCACGACGACAGCCAGCGCGACGGCAAACCCGGTGAAGACCTTGCGTGCGCCGTCGTGCAACACCGACTGCGTCCAGAATGCATGGCGCAGTGGAAAGCCGTTCTGCTGTGCGTCGTAGAACAACCCGGCGACCCATTCGTCGAAGTTGCCCAGGCGCAAGGCCACCAGCAGGTAGGCGAAGATCATGCTGGGCCAGATCACCAGCGAGTACACGTCGGGGCGTTGCGCATGCATGGTGTCGGGGTAGTCCCTGGAAGGCCAAGAAGACCACAGTCTAGCGACGAACCCTTAAGCCACGGTTAAGGCGTCGGCAGGTAGGATCAGCAGATACGTCGCACGCGGTATCGGCCGCTTGCCTGTCCTTCGCGCACAATGTCCATCATGTGTACGGGGAATACGCCGGCGCGACGGTCGGCGAAATAAAGCTTCAACGCCTCGCCGACGGTCGGGAAAGCAATCCGGTCCCAGGGAACGTCTTCTTCGCTTACCAGTTCCGTCTCCAGGCTCTCGTCCCCCGGCGAGAAATCGAGATCGAGGAGACGCCCCCGAAACAGCATGTAAACCTGGTCGATGTGCGGCAGGTTGACGGTGACGAAAAGGTCATCGACTTCGACCCGCGCGTTGGCCTCTTCGAGCGTCTCCCGGACCGCACCCTCGTAGGTCGTCTCGCCGTTCTCCATGAACCCGGCCGGCACCGTCCACAGGCCGTAACGTGGTTCGATTGCGCGTCGACACAACAGGATCCTGTCGTCCCAGTGCGCAATGCAGCCGGCGACGACCTTCGGATTCTGGTAGTGAACGGTACCGCAGCTGTCGCAGATGTGGCGCTGGCGATTGTCGCCCTCCGGGATGCCGACCCGGACCGGGTTGCCGCAGACACTGCAAAACTTCATAGCGGGTTCCTGTCAAAGGCTGCGAGACCGCCCCGTACGATGGCTGCCCCCACCGGGCGCCGGGACTGCCAGGCATCATACCAGCGGCGATGCAGCGTCGACCTCACCCGGGACACCCGGCCGGAATCAGCACCGCCTCGCGGTCTCCGTCGAAGCTGATCGAGATCCGGTCACACCAGGTGGCGTCGACCTTCACCTTCAGGGTATTCGGGTCCACCATGTCAATGTCCACGCGGTTGCCGCGGATGTGGCGACTGCGCGAACTCAGCACGGTCATCGGCTGCCCGTCGGCCGGAGGCAGGTACAACAGGTAATCACGACCGGACTGGACGACGAAACGCCTGCGCTGCCGATCCAGGGTCAACAACGGCATGCCGGTGCCGGCCGTGTCGAAACGCCAGCGGTAGGAGAACGGCTCACCATCGAGCAAGGCACTCAACCCGGCTTCGTACTGCGCGCCCCACGCCAGCCGCTGCAAAGGGAACAGCGCGAACTCGTGGCTGTTCAGCAACCCGTTGGGATCGCTGTGTTCATCGAGCAGCAGCCAGTCACCTACCGGCAGCGTCTTGCCGTTCTCGACACGCGACAGCGTCATGGCCACATCGGTTACACGGCGCACGCGGGACGGGTTGAACTGTACCGACAGCGGAAACCCGGACACGTCGTGTTGCGGCAACGGGTCCGGCTCCTCGATGAAAAAGGCCGGGGTCACCCCCTTGGCGCCGTCGACCGGCCAGACGACGAACGACGGCAGATCCGCGCGTTGTGCAAGGTCCATTTCCTGGAGGTATTCGACCCGGATGTCATGGTCCTCGCCGCAGGGACGGCGATAACGGCCGGAATCGCGAAACAGGTCGTCCTCCGGCAATGCCGCACAACGCGCCTCCAGCCAGCCTGCATGGACCTTGCGCGCGTCATCGCAGATCTCGTAGTAGTGCCCGCTGTAGCGGTACACGGCCACTGGCGGCGGTGCGGCACACAACACGTCGAACCACTCGGCACGCAGGCGCGTGTCGTCGGCACAGGGCTGGTAGTAACGGCCGATACCCTGAAAACGCGCACCGGGCGGCGGACTGGCGCAGACACCGCGCATGAACGCCGCGTCCAGGCGCATGCCGCCGGGACAGGCAACCGGGTGAGCCGGCTCGAAGGCTGCCTCGGCCGGCACATCGGCACACAGGGCCTCGTACGCATCGCGCGTTATCAACCGACCCAGGCAGTCGACCGGCTGCCGCGCCAGCGCTGCTGCCGGTGGCGCCTTGCAGGTGGCGTCCAGGTCGGCACGCCCGAGGACGAATACGCGCGAGCGCTCACCCACCGCCACGCCGACCTGGTCCGACTCGAGATCGAGGAACGTCAGGCGATGGTAGATCGCGCTCATCAGGTCCTCGAGCGCCGTCTCGGCCGAGTCGTAACCCATGCTGACGTTCTCGAGCACCTCGCGATGCGGATAACCGGCGGCCAAGGCGCGCGACTCCGGGGTCGCACCGGTGAAACCGGCCTGGCCGGGATGCTGCGTATGTGCCGAACCACCCTGACCATCCGCACCCGGCTGCCGATGGCGGTCGAGGTAGGCCGCGTGCCGTCGGGCGGCCTCGGTCAACTGTGCCTGTGGCAGCAACGTTGGCAGGCCGGCCGCGACCCGCACACGGTTGACACCGGCCAGTTCGGCATCGACGCCAGCGCGCGCGCTCGTCGAGATCACGGCCACCCACGCCAACCCCAGAAACACACGAACCGCAACAGACAAACCCGCTCACCCGACATCGACGCCCAAGCCACGAATGATACCGGCTTTGCTGGCATGGGCTGTCCCACGCAGGTAGCATTCACGCCGAGTACCCCGGATGCCGTCGCAAATGACCGAGACTTCCCAACCAGCACCCGTCACGGATACCGTCGCCGCCGTCGATCTCGGCTCGAACAGCTTCCACATGATCGTCGGCAAACTCGACAACCGGCAACTGGTCATCGTCGACCGCCTGCGCGACTCGGTCCGCCTCGGCGCCGGCCTGCTGCCCGATCGGACGCTCAGCGAAGCGGCCTGGGAACGCGCGCTCGACAGCCTGTCGAAGATGGGCCAGCGCCTGCGCCCGCTGCCGCATCACGCGGTGCGTGCGGTCGGCACCAACACAATGCGCCAGATCCGCGATGGCGGCGCCTTCCTGCAGGCCGCGGAGGACGCCCTCGGCCACCCGATCGAGATCATCGGTGGCCGCGAGGAGGCTCGCCTCGTTTACCTGGGCGTCGCCCACGGCCTGGCGGCAGGCGACGGCACGCGGCTGGTCGTCGACATCGGCGGCGGCAGCACGGAGTGCATCCTCGGCGAGGGACTGGAACCGTACGAGCGCGAAAGCCTGTTCATGGGCTGCGTCAACATGACCGCCCGCTTCTTCGCCGACGGCAGTATCAGCCAGCAGGCGATGGAACAGGCCGTGCTGGCCGGTCGTGTCGAACTGCGCCCCGTGCGACGGGTGTTTCATGCCGGCCAGTGGCAATCCGCGGTCGGCAGTTCCGGCACGATCAAGGCAATCCAGAAGGTCGTCATGGCCAACGGCTGGAGCGAGGAAGGCATCACGAAGGCCGCGCTGAAGAAGGTCAGGCGCGCACTGGTCGCTGCCGGGCACGTGGACGCGATTCAGCTCGAGGGCCTTTCCGACGAGCGCAAACCGGTATTCGCCGGCGGTGTCGCCGTGCTCAGCGCGGTGTTCAAGGCACTCGATATCGAGGTCATGCAGGTCTCGGACCTGGCACTGCGCGAGGGCCTGCTGTACGAACTGGTCGGTTACACCCAGCACGTCGACGTACGCGACTCGACAATCAAGGCGTTCATGCAGCGTTTCAGTGTCGACGTCGCGCAGGCAACCCGGGTCGAGGCCACAGCACGGGCACTGCTGCGCCAGGTGGAGGAGCCCTGGGCACTGAACGACCCGGAGATCAACCTGATTCTGAACTGGGCCTGCCGACTGCACGAGATCGGCCTGGTCATTTCGCACAACAGCTTTCACAAGCACGGCGCCTACGTGCTGGCCAACGCCGACCTGCCCGGGTTCGGCCGTCAACAGCAGGCCATCCTGGCCGCCCTGGTCCGGGTCCACAGAAGGCGCTTCTTCGAGACGGCCTTTATCAATCTGCCCGACGCCACCGCGACCTGGGTGCGGCGCCTGGCCGTGCTGTTGCGGCTCTCAGCGCTGATGCATCGCGGTCGTGGCGCCAGTCACAAGCCGCCGATGAAGATCAGCGTCAGTGACACGACGATCATCGTGACCTTCCCCGAAGGCTGGCTGGCCGAGCACCCGCTGACCGAGGCCGAGATCAAGCGCGAGGCCGAATACCTCGCATCGGCCGGATTCTCCCTGCAATATGCCTAGGTAATTTCACGCCGGCTGCCAGCAAACTACCGTGATCGCAACGACACGGGACTGCTGGGTAGATGGCCGAGTTGAACGAGACACTGACCGGCTTCGAGTTGAGCAGCGACACTGGCGCGTCGCCGGCACACCGTCTCGAACGCACCAGCAGTCGGTCGATGTGTGCCATGGCATTGAGCGTTGCCTGGCACAGCGACATCGCGCGACACACCGACCAGCGGATAGCACGTGAGCTCAACCTGTGGCGCGACATCCTGCCGTTCGAACTGGAACCGGAACTGATGGACAAGCCGGTCGGCCACGTCGCCAGGCGCTACTTCGCCGCCGGCAGGCTGATCGTGCCCTACCAGGCCGACCGCTGTTTCAACGTAGGCCAGCGGGCGTTCCACCGCGGGCTGCGCCGACACAGTATCGTCGAACCGCGCGCCGGCCGCTTCTACCCGCGCGCCTTCATCAACGGCTCGCGCGGCATCTTTGCCGACGAGATGCAGCCGTTCAGGGTCGGCAACGTCTCCGGCGACATGCTGTGCTGCGACCTCAACAACCCCCTGTCGAACAAGGCACTCGACGTCAGTGTGCAGATCCTGGATATCTGGGCCGCGGAAAAGGAACCCGCGCGAACTTGCAACGACGTGGCCGAATTGATGACCCACGACGGACCCGGCATGCAGTCGCGCTGGCGTGGCCAGCCGCCCGATTTCTGGCAGGACGGGCCGTTCGCACGCGTCGATGGCGGGGACGATGCCGCCTTCTATGCGGGGCCCCGCCTGGTGTCACACGTCGACCGCACGGCATCGCGGGAAATGGCCAGGCTGTACCGTCGCCTGCTGCCTGCCGGTGGCCGGGTGCTCGACCTGATGGCCAGTTGGCAGTCGCACCTGGCCGAGGACCACGGCCTTGGCCGCATCGTCGGCCTCGGCATGAACGCAGAGGAACTCGCGGCCAACCCGGTGTTCGGTGCGTACCGCGTCCACGACTTGAACACCACGCCCCGACTGCCGCACGGCGATGCCGAGTTCGACGCGGTGATCTGCAGCCTGTCGATCGAGTACCTGGTCAGGCCCTTCGATGTATTCGCCGAGGTCGCCCGCGTATTGCGACCAGGTGGTCGCTTCGTCGTCACCTTCTCCAATCGCTGGTTCCCGTCAAAAGCCATCGCGGCCTGGAAGGCCCTGCATACCTTCGAGCGCCTGGGACTGGTGCTCGAGTACTTCCATCGCGACGGCCTGTTCACCGACCTGGAAACCTGGTCGCTGCGTGGCCTGCCACGCCCGACCGACGACCGTTACGCCGGTAAGCTGGCCGACGCCGACCCGGTATTCGCGGTCTGGGGCTCGCGCCGGTGAGCCACGGCGGCTCGGACGCATGCCGGGGACCGGTGCCGGCCCGGCCCGAACGGGCATGACGGAGACCGCAGCGGGCATGCGCTGTTACGCCGTGCGCCGCGTCAACCCGTTCGAGGGCGTGCTCGAGGTCATCGCGCTGCCGAGGGCGCGCGCCTACAGCCCTAACGGCACCGTCTGGCAGGTCCAGGTGCTGGCCGCACGCCCGGATCACACCTGGCGCAGTGGCAGCAACGCACCGCTGGTGGAGCAGTTCTTCGGCTTCGGCCTGTGGGATGCCGATGCCGGCCTGCACCGGATACCGGCCAACCCGGTCATGGACATCGGTGCGATGCAGGCGGCGGCCGACGCGCTGGTTACCGTGCTGGAGCAGGCAGTGGCGGGGATACCGTTCCCGCTGACCGACAACCTGGAGTGCTGGTCGGTCGACGACCGGGGATTCCCAATCGCCCTGCTGGCGACGAGCGACGACCCGGACAGGATCGACGACATCCGGGTAACGCACTGGATGGCCACGCACAGCGCGGACCACGGCTTCTTCGCGCCTTCGCTGGCCGAACGCGGTGCGGCGCCGGCGGGTAGCGGCGACGGCACGCGCCGGCATGCGGAGCAACTGGAACAGCGGGTGAGAGCGGCGGAGGCGACGCGGGCCTGGTACCGGCGCCTGACCGACGGTAGCGGCCAGCGTCTGCGACCGGACGGGCACGACGACGTGTTGCCACTGTCGGTGTTTCCAACTCTCGGGCTCAGGTCCGCCTGGCCCGACGAACCGACCAACGCATTGGTGCGGGACTACCTCGAATGGAGCGCGCCGCGCCTGCTGACGCTGCAGCATCTCCCGCTCGGCGATCGGGAGCGGCTGGAGCAAGTGGCCTGTCGCCAGGCCGTCGAACTGGCAAACTGGCGCCGCCTGTACCCGGCCGTCGTCGACGCGCGCCGTGTCGAGGCCGCCTGCGTCGAGGCCAGGCTGCGAAGCGCCAGGTAACAGCCCAACGAACCGGATACCGTATCGTGAACATGCAACCCAAAGACTGGCGCGTCGACCTCGCGCCGCTCGTTTTCTTCGCTGTACTGATAGGTATAAAGACCCACTACCTGGTCGGCTACGTAGCCGCCAGCGACCAACTCTGGTCTGTCGTGACCGACCAGCATCAGCGCCAGTCGATGGGCGGGGCCTTCGGCTACTTTCTGGCCGGTGAGTTTTCGCACATCGCCTATTACACCGTCGCGTTGGCCTTCGATGCGCTGGTTTTCTACAGCCTGTTGGTCCGTCGCGGCGCCAGTTCGCGCCCGCGGGGCTTCTGGGAAAACATTTTCCCGCTGCTGACCGTGTTTGTGCCGGTGACGGGCTTCACCCTGATGTTCCTGCCGGCAGTGCGGGCGTGGCTACCCGGCTACCCGGCCGGCCTCCTGCAGTACATGAACACGGTCCTGCCGGGCTTCCCGTTCTACATGAACCTGTCCGGCCTGCTGATCGGGCTGTTCGGCGCAGCATTCAGCATCTGGGCCATTGCCCACCTGAAGGCCTCTTTCGGCCTGCGAACCGCGGTTCGCGAACTGGTAACGACTGGCCCCTACCGTCGCATACGGCATCCCCTCTACGTCGGCGAGATTATCCATATACTCGGCATCGCCATACTCGCGGCAACACCGGCGGCATTGGCCCTGTTCGTCGTGGCGGTTGCACTGCAGGCGATACGCGCGAGGATCGAGGAACGCAAGTTCCTCGCGACCGTCCCGGCGTATGCGGCCTTTCGTGCGCAGACAGGTTTTCTCTGGCCGAAACTGTGGTGACAGCATGGTTACTTGCCTCTGTCGAAGCCTGTCGAACATCCACATTGCAGACAGGGCGGTGACGGAAAAGTCCTTCGGATTGCTACGCGATTTACCGCGCGGAAGGCTTTAAACTGCGCCTTGTCGGGGACGGCACTTGCCGCCGCGGCCTCCGCACCATCGAACAAAACCCTGCACCAAAAGCGCATCGGATCGAGCTATCGTGAGTCAACCCAACCTGCAGACTTTTCATCACGACCAACCCGCCCAAATGGGGGTGCTGCTGGTCAACCTTGGCACACCGGACGCACCCGACCGCGCCTCGGTACGGCGCTACCTGAAGGAATTCCTGTGGGACCCCCGGGTCGTCGAGGTGCCGCGACTGGCGTGGTGGTTCGTACTCAACGGCATCATCCTCAACACGCGGCCCGGCAGGTCGGCAAAGGCCTACCAGAAGGTCTGGACCGAGCGGGGCTCGCCGCTAATGGAGATCTCGGTACGCCAGCGTACGGCCCTCGAGACAGCGCTGGAACGGCGACTGGGCTGCGCGGTTCCCGTCGTGCTCGGCATGCGTTACGGCAGTCCGTCGATCCGGTCGGCGTTGGAGCAACTCCGCGACCAGGGCGTGCGACGCATACTGGTGCTGCCGTTGTACCCGCAGTACTCGGCAACGACGACCGCGTCGATCTTCGACGCCGTCACCGCCGAACTCCGCGGCTGGCGCTGGATACCGGAACTCCGTTTCGTCAACCACTACCACGACGAGCCTGCCTATATCGCCGCGCTGGCCGACAGCGTCAATCGACACCGCAGTGAACACGGCACCGCCGACCGGCTGCTGATGTCGTTCCACGGCATCCCAGAGGAATACTTCCACAAGGGCGACCCGTACCACTGCGAATGCCAGAAGACCGGCCGCCTGCTGGCCGAGGCCCTGGATCTGCAGGACGACCACTGGCAGATCAGTTTCCAGTCCCGGCTCGGGCCCAAGCAGTGGCTGCAGCCGTATACCGATCACACGCTCACGGCGCTGGCCGAATCGGGTGTTCGTTCGGTGCAGGTGATCTGCCCGGGCTTTGCCGCCGATTGCCTGGAAACACTGGAGGAGATCGCGATGGAGAACTGCGACACCTTCATCGAGGCCGGTGGCGAGCGCTACGAATATATCCCTTGCCTGAATGACGACGAGATACACATCGACATGCTCGCGTCGCTGGCGGAACAACACCTGCAGGGCTGGTCGCCGTCGCTCGACGACCCGGCGCAGACCTTGCAGCGGGCGCGTGCAATGGGGGCTACGCAGTGACCGCACCGACCGGTAGGGACGCCGTGCCGCTGTCCAGATCGCCGGTCAGCCACGCCCTCGTGGTGCTGCAGTTCAGCGCCATCGCGATCATCGCCTGGCCCTTTTTTGATGCCGCCGGCGATCGCCTGCAATGGCTGTCAATCAGCGCGCTCGGCGTCATCGTCGGCCTGTACACGCTGGCGCACAACAAGCTGGGCAACTTCGGCATCTACCCGGAACCTATCCCGGATGCCTGCCTGGTAACGACCGGCCCGTACCGCTGGATCCGCCACCCGATGTACACCAGCCTGCTGCTGTTCATGCTCGGAATCGCGCTGTACCGCCACGGCTGGCCCAACTACGTCGGCATGCTGCTGCTGGCGGTCGCCATCTTCGGCAAGATGCACCGCGAAGAGGCGCATCTGCATACGAAGTTCGACGACTACTCGGACTACGTCAAACGCACCCACCGGCTGCTGCCAAAGATCTACTGAGACTGCCAACCGTGAGCGACACGCCGAAACCAACCGACATCATCCTGCACCAACAGTCGCACACACTGGAGATCGCGTTCGACGACGGCGCCCGCTACAACCTGCCGTGCGAACTGCTGCGGGTCTACTCGCCGTCGGCCGAGGTACGGGGACATTGGGGCCAGCATGCGAAGCTCGAAGTGGACAAGCAGGACGTCAACATCACCCAACTCAAGCCGGTCGGCGCCTACGCGGTGAAGATCTTCTTCGACGACGGCCACGACTCGGGCCTTTACGACTGGCGATACCTGTACGAGCTCGGCCGCAAGCGCGACCTGTTCTGGAACGAGTACCTGCAGAAACTGGCCGAGGCCGGCCACCAGAGAAAGCCTCCCCGGCGCGAAAGCTCAGGCGATTAGATCGAGCGGGGCATCGGTCCGGTTTGGCGAAGCCGAAGCGGTGGCGAATGTCGACGCGTAGGCGGCAATGGCACCCTGGCGACGCCCACCGCGTTCGGCCGGGTTACCCGGGGCGTCATCCGCGTTCGCGTTACGCTGATCGCGCTCGGCGCTTTCCTGCTCGCGCAAATCGGCGCGTGCCTGTGACTCGGCCTGTGCAGCCTCGGCGGCGACGGCGCGGTCCTGCGCCGAGGGCTCGGAAGGCGCCATCGCGGCACTCCTGACCACCTGCATCTTGCGGATCGTGGCCGCCGGATCATCGGGTATCTCGGAGGTATCGATCTGCACCTCGCCACCAACGGCGTATTGTCTGCCGTCCGGCCCGCGCTGGTAGGAGAAACTCGCACCGCCGCGCACATGCGTTCCGCCCGCGGCGATATGCGCCTGCTCGTGCTGGCGGACCTCGCGGTCGCGCTGCTTGAGTTCCTGCAACTCCTTGTATTCGCTCGAAGTCGGATCCTTCAGCGGGTCGGTTTCCTGGATCGGATCGAGCGCAGGCTTTTGGTCCAGGCCGGCCTTGCCGACGTTCGACAATGCCGAACGTCCGAACGCGGACAACTGTAAACCCGTGACCTTCACTGCAAGACCCAAATTGCTACTTTAATTCCCACCCAGACCTGCCAATCCACGGCTGCGCTAACTGGAAGTCTATACGAATTCAGCTTTTTCTTTGGGAATCAATGGATTGGATTGTGCAACAACAGACAGGCAGGCAATGGCGCCTGCCTGTCTCCGCGGGCCGTGGATCAGCGCTGGCGCCGGCGACGCACCGTCACGAAGCGCAGCACCGGCAGACCGGCGAGCACCAGCCACAGCACCGCCGGTACCGGCACCTCGCCGCCCGGTCCGACGATCTCGCCCCGAACCAGCAGCGTGATCGGCGTCAGCGCCTCGTCGTAACCACCGGCATTGTAGGTACGCCCACCGAGCAGGATGGTGTCGGTGAACACGCCGGGACCGTGCAGCGTCGTGTCCAGCTGCAGCATCAGGCCGGTGACGGCATCACCCGCACCCAGCGCGACGAAGTCGACGAAGCCGCTGTCCATGAAATCGTCGATGCCGGCCAGGTCGAACATGCCGTCAACCAAGTCGGCCGGCCCGGTGACATCGTTGACCACGGCGAGCTCCGCCATCCAGTCGACGAGCGAACCGGTGACGACCGAACCGAAGTCGAGCACGTAGCTGGTACCGCTGCCGCTCAGGGCCGCGTTGCCACCGATGAACTCGAATACCGGGTTGGCGTAATTGTTGACCTGTGCCGACAGGTCGACAACGGTCTCGCCCAGGTCCAGGTCGGCCAGGTCCGGGTTGTGGCTGGCAAGGTCAACTGTCGCAGTGCCAGTGAAGATCCCGGCGGCACCGGTATCGAGGCCGACGACGAGGCTGCTCGAGTCGGTGGCACCGGCGGCGACGCCGCTTCCCAGGTCGCCACTGCCGCTGAACGG
This sequence comes from Gammaproteobacteria bacterium, assembly GCA_020445315.1. GTDB lineage: Bacteria > Pseudomonadota > Gammaproteobacteria > Chromatiales > Chromatiaceae > Thiosocius. Next base: position 3,071 of record JAGRGW010000099.1, on the reverse strand, counting down.
CGCCCCGCCAACCGCAGTCAAGCCACCACGCACCGAGTCGACCAGGTCGCCGGTCGCGGTATTGGCCACGCTGATCGCTGCACTGACGGCGTCACCGACATGGACGATACCGAAATCGATCGGCCCGCCGACATCGGCCGTCGCTGCCTGCCAGACATTGCCGGTCACGGCGACGACCTCGTCAGGCAACGCGACGTTGGTCGTGAACCCGCTGGTGTTGCTGCCGTCCGATTCCGCGCTGAAGGTAACGCTGCCGGACTTCGCGCCCGATGTCGTGGTGTCCAGCGACACGTTGATACCCATGTCGGACGCACCGGCATCGACCAGTCCGCCGATCATGCCGCTCGACGTCACGTCGCCGCTGTCGCTGCGACCGGTCACCGCCAGCTGCTCGGAGTAGCCGTCGGCCGCCGCCGTGTTGCTGACAGTGAGCACCTGCTCGGCGGTGTCGCCGACACGGGCGTTCAGAACCACGGGGTTCGGCGTCACGCCGATGTCGGCCAGGCGGTAGACCGCGCCGGTCACGGCGACATCCTGCGACGCCAGCGGCGTCTGCCCCAGGCCGCTGCTGCCGGTACCGTCGGAGACGAAGTCCAACGTCAGGTCGCCCGACTTGTCGCCGGCCACCGAGGTGTCGATCGCCACCGTGATCGCGGTGTCGTTGGTCGCCTGCGGTCCCAGCAGCGTGAACGAGCCACCGTTGCTGGTCACCCCGCCCGACGTGCCGCCGACGCTGGCGTTCAGCGCCTCGGAGAAGCCGTCATCCGGTGCGTCGTTGCTGATCGACACCGCCTGCGACGTCACCAGGTCGCCCTCGCGGAAGTTGCCGAAGGCCACCGGCTGCGCGTTGTTGACGACCGGATCGGCCAGGTTGAACGCCGTCGCCGTGATGCTCGCCATCACCGACAGGTCCTGCGACGGCAGGGCCGTGATACCCAGGCCACTGGTGCCGGCACCGTTCGACGCGAAGTCGATCGTCTGCGTGCCGTTGATGCTGCCAGACGCGCCGGTGTCGATGCTGACCACCAGGCTGCTGTTGTCGGTCGCACCCGCACCCAGCACCGAGACCGTGCCGGCGTTGTTGAGGATGCGCGCATCCGATGCCGCGCCGAAGCTCGCATCCAGCCCTTCGGAGAACGCGTCGGCCACGGCCGAGTTGGTGATCGACACCGCCTGTGACAGGCTGTCGCCGACGTGCACGTTGCCGAAGTCGAATGCCAGCGGGTTGTCGATCGTCGCCTCGGCCAGGCGGTAGACGGCGCCGGTGACGCTGACACCCTGCGAGCCGAGACTGGTCTGGCCAAGGCTGTTCATCCCGTCCGGATCGGAGACGAAATCGATATTGGCCGTTCCTGACTTGTTGCCGGCGGACGACGTGTCGATCGCCACCGTCATGCTGGTGGCATCGGTCGCCTGCGCCGCCAGGCCCTCGAACATGCCGTTGGCAATCAAAGTCCCGTCAACGCTGCCGAAGCTGGCGTTCAGGTTCTCACCGAAGCCGTTGTCCAGTGCCGTGTTGGTGATCGACAGGGCCTGCGCCGTCACGGAATCACCGACGTGGACGTTGCCGAACGCGATCGGCGCATTGTTGACCTGCGGGCCGGCCAGTTCGTAGACAGTGCCGCTGACCTGGACCTCGGCGTTCGCAAACGCCTCGGCATTGCCGGACTGCGTGCCGTCAGTCGACAGCGCCACGGTCGCCGTGCCGCCACGCACACCGGAAGCGGAGGTGTCGACGCCGACCTGCAGCGTCGTGTTGTCGCTGGCCTGCGGCGCCAGGCCGGTTATCGGACCGCCACTGGTAACGACGCTGCCGGTGGTGCCGGCAAACTGCGCGTTGGCGCCATCGGATCCGGCGGCCGCGGTGTTGACGACATTCAGGTTGGCCAGCACCACGTCACCGACGTGGCTCTCGCCCGTGTCGATGACGGTGTTGGTCACGTACGGTGTCGCCCGTTCGGTCAGCGTCGAGTTGCCGATGATCGTGTCCACGACGAAGCCGACACCGGGACTGCTGGAACGTACGTCGAGGTCGACGCGGATATCCAGTTCCGAACCCGAAAGGCCGGCGAGGTTCAGCGCGCCGTAGTCGTGAGTTCTGCCGTTGAAGAAGTCCATCAGCTGGGTCAGCTGGGTCTCGTCGAAGGTCTGGGACTCGATCGTGGCGCCTTCACGCTGGATCGTCAGCGTGACCTGGAAGTCCGGATCGGCGGCCGCGTTGCCGGTCAGCACCGGGTTGATGAATCCGACCAGCAGGTTCTGCTCACTGGCCTGCAGCGCACCCGGCGTCACATCGAAATCGATGTCGGTGCTCAGCGTGCGGGTGTTGCCGACGCCATCCGAGGGGTAGGTGCCACCGAGTACGCCGACGGCGAACACGTCGCTGTCCAGCTGCGCGCTGTCGACGAAGGTGTGGTTGTTCAGCGTACCGGTCACGTCGAAGTTGGCATGCACCGGGGTCGAGTCCGGCATCGACGGGTCGGCCGTGTTGGTGTACAGCACCGCCAGCGTCGAATCGCCATCCGGCGCGCCATGCAGCAGCGCGCTGGCCCCGACACCGACCGCGTCGACGACCGACAGCGGCATGCCGTTGTACTGGGCCGTGGCCTGGGACGTGCCCGAACCATCGACCTGTGCATTGGCGGACGAGCGCATGTCGTTGACGAGGTAATCCGTCGAACGCCCGGCCGTAGCAGTGCTGGTCACGTTGCCGTTTGCACCGGTGCCCTGGGCCGTGGCATAGGCGTTGCCACCGAGCCCGTGGTCGGCCCCGGTATTACCGGTCCCGCCGGTTCCTCCTGTCGCGGTCGAATCCACGTTGATGGAACCAAGGCCGCTACCGCTTGCATCGGCCGTCGCATCTCCGCCAGTGCCGCCCACCTCGCCGGCACCCCGCGCGGCACCGCCCGTCCCACCCGTGGCATTCGCCGAGGTGAACACGTTCGACGCCCCCGCGTTGCTCGCAATGGCCGTCGACATGGCACTGCCGCCGGCACCGCCGGTGCCGGTCGAGCCGGCCTGCCCACCGATGCTGCCGCCGATGCCGCCCTGTGCCCGGTCACGGATGTCGG
>JAGRGW010000508.1 GCA_020445315.1 Gammaproteobacteria bacterium | reverse complement strand
ACATCAGGCCGGCTTCCTTGTAGTACTTCGCCGCACCGTCGTGAATCGGGGCGGACAGGCCGTCTTTGGCCATCTCTTCCTTCTTCAACGTGCCGAAAGCGGGATGTAGCTTGCGGAAGTCGTCAAAGTTCTCGAACACGGCCTTGACCACCTGGTACACGGTATCGGCCGGCGTGTTGGTCGACGAGACGAAAGTGGCGCCGACACCAAACGTGGGTACATCGGCGTCACTGCCGCTGTACATGCCACCGGGAATCACGGCCTTGCGGTAGTACGAGTTGTCGGCCACGAGCTTGTCGACGGCCGGACCATCGACCGCGACCAGCACGGTGTCGCAGGACGTCGTGGCCTCTTTGATCGAACCGTTGGGGTGGCCCACGACGTAGACCATGGCGTCGATCTTGTTGTCACACAGTGCCTGCGACTGCTCGGCGGCCTTCAGCTCGGATACCAGCGTGAAGTCGTCGTTGGTCCAGCCCTTCGCCTGCATGACCACCTCCATGGTGCCGCGCTGGCCGGATCCCGGGTTGCCGATGTTGACCCGCTTGCCCTTCAGGTCGTCGAAGGTCGTGATGCCCGAGTCCCGGCGTGCCACGACGGTGAAAGGTTCGGCATGTACCGAGAACACGGCGCGCAGGTCTTTGTTCGGACCCTGGTCCTCGAACTTACTGGTGCCGTGGTAGGCATGATACTGCCAGTCGGACTGGGCGACTCCCATGTCGAGTTCGCCGGCGCGGATGGTATTCAGGTTGTAAACCGAGCCACCGGTGGATTCTACCGAGCAGCGGATGCCGTGCTCCTTGCGCCCCTTGTTGACGAGGCGGCAGATGGCGCCGCCGGTCGGGTAGTAGACACCCGTGACACCGCCGGTGCCGATCGTGATGAACGACTGGGCACTGGCGGTCGTAGCCGCACCCAGGCCGAGACCGGCAACGAGGGCGGTACTCAATGCCAGTTTGTTTATCGACTTCATGCTTTTCCTCCTTTTTGGATTTCCGCGGTTTGCGCGGGTTGTGTTGCCGAAATGTGCGCTTCCGTTATTCCGACATGCTCCCGGTTATACACACTTACCCGAATGTTTTTCCAGTCCTTTCGTGTTGATTCGCGTTGCATTCCGGCAAGCCGCTGTGGGTCGGTCGTCGCATGGCCGGAGAATTGCATCAGCTTACCTGCCGCGTTGTCGAGCGCGTTATCTGGCCGTGATTTGTTGTCCCCGTGCACGTGATACGAACGTGGCCGCGCGGGGATGCACTGTCCAGGTGCGAAAACGGGTCAATTTGCGTGGCAGGGGAGTTTCGTCGCTGGCATGGGGAATGCTTGTTTCGATGCTGACATTTTCGAAACCGGGGACGGCGTCGATCGGTTCGCGGAGTAGAGTCGGAGATGCGCGAGATCGTTGGATGGATAATGGTTGGTGCCGTTGCGTCGGCTGCCGGCGCCTGGCTGGCCACCCGGCTGGCACTGCGGCATCGACGCCGTGAGAAGGTTGTCGAGGTGTGCTTGGTTCTGCTCGGCCTGATCCAGGAAGTCCAGCTGCACCGCGGGCTCAGTGGTGCGCTGCTCGATGGCCGCAAGGGGTTTCGGCGCGAGCTGGAAGACAACGAGTACAAGTTGCAGCGTTCGCTGCACATGCTGGCCGAGCAGTACGGCCACGAGCAACCGGTCTTCCGCAGCGATCAGTGGCGTATCGTGCTCGGGCGCTGGGAGTCACTGCGCAACCACTGGCGGGAACTCGCGTTCGATACCAACATCGCCGTGCATGGCGACGTCATCAACGGGCTGGGCGACATACTCGGTTCGATCGGCGACAAGCACCGGCGCAGTCTCGGCGAGCGGCAATGCCGGATCGTCTCGCACTGGCCGGAACTGATCGAGGACATCGCCCTGTTGCGCGCACTCGGCCTGCATATCCTGGGCCATCGGGCCACGGCAGACGACCAGCTGCTGATCGACACGATTGCGAGACAGATCAACGCCGGTCGCGGCCACCTCAAGCATCTCACCGATACCGGGGACGAACAGGCCCTGGTGATCAGGACCGGGCGCGCCCTGCGCCGGGTGAGCTGGCTGCTCGAAGGCAACGCCGAGCGCTATCACGCCTATACCTTCTACGAGGAAATGACCGGCGTTGTCGATGACTGGTACGCGGCAATGCGGCGCAACCTGCTCGCGACGACCGGTTCCGAGTCACTGGCCAGGCGGCTTGGCACCTGGTTGCGGCCGACGCCCGAGGCAGGCTGATCCGGAGATCGGTTATCATCCTCGTTAAAGGTACCGGATAAGGTGCCACGGAAACCCGCAGTCACGACCAGGAGCAGGCCCGGCCAAACGGGCATGTCAATGAGCAGTCCCCTCGATACGATGCGCCGCAGCTCGGCATTCAACGGCGCCAATGCCGAATACATCGACCAACTGTACGAGGCCTTCCGCGATTCGCCCGACAGCGTCGCGCCGGAATGGCGCAGTTTCTTTTACGGCTTCGAGCATGGCGCCGGCGGTGCCGAGCCGGCAATGGGCCCCGGGAACATGCCGACATCGCCGGCACGCGTGGCCGAACCACTGTCCGCGATCGAGCGCCTGATCCAGGCCTACCGCATGCTCGGCCACCTGTACGCCGACAT
>JAGRGW010000507.1 GCA_020445315.1 Gammaproteobacteria bacterium | reverse complement strand
TGCACGTTCTTGCCGATCTGCGCGCACGAACCGACAGTGGCCCAGGTATCGACCATGGTGCCGGAATCGACGTAGGCGCCGATGTTGACGTACGACGGCATCAGCACGCAGCTCGAGGCGATGTAGGATCCCTTGCGCGCCATTGCCGGCGGGACGACGCGGACGCCCGACTCGCGGAAATCGCGCGAGTTGTAGTCGGCGAACTTCGAATCGACCTTGTCGAAGTAGTTGGTGAATCCACCCCGCATGACGTCGTTGTCGTTGATGCGGAACGACAGCAGGACCGCCTTCTTGACCCAGTCGTTGACGACCCAGTCACCGTCGACCTTCTCGGCTACGCGGATCTCGCCGCGGTCCAACTGTTCAATCGCCTCCATGACGGCATCGCGGACCGGCGTGCTGGCGTTGTGCGGCGTGATGTCGGCACGCTTTTCGAAGGCATCGACGATGATGGATTGGATGTCGCTCATGCGGTTCTCCTCGGGGATGGGGTTCAGTAGTACTGGTTCACGAATTCGTTGATGCGGTGTGCCGCCTCGATGCACTCGTCGACGCCGGCGACCAGGGCCATGCGGACATGGCCGGCGCCGGGGTTCTGGCCATCGCTGTCACGGCTCAGGTAGCGCCCCGGCAGTACGGTGACGTGCTGTTCGGCGAACAGTTCCCGGGCGAAGGTCTCGTCGTCGACCGGTGTGCGCGGCCACAGGTAGAAGCCGGCGTCCGGTTGGGCGACATCCAGGCAGCCGTCGAGTACGTCGAGCACGGCATCGAACTTCTGCCTGTAGATCGCCCGGTTTTCCTGCACGTGGGTCTCGTCGCGCCAGGCGGCAACGCTGGCGTGCTGGTGATGCAGCGGCATCGCGCAGCCGTGATAGGTACGGTAGCGCAGGAAGCGATCGACGATGGCGGCGTCTCCGGCGACGAAACCGGAGCGCAGGCCGGGCGCGTTGGACCGCTTCGACAGGCTGTGAAACACGACGCAGCGCCGGTAATCCGTGTTGCCCATGTCGGCCGCTGCCTGCAGCAGCCCGGTCGGTGGGTGTGACTCGTCGAAATAGATCTCGGAATAGCACTCGTCCGCGGCGATGATGAAATCGTGGCGCTCGGCCAGTTCGATCAGCTGTTGCAGCGTCGCCGACGGCGCGACGGCGCCGGTCGGGTTGCCGGGCGAACACAGGTACAGCAGCTGGCAGCTGTCCCAGGTCGCTGCGGATACCGTGTCGAAGCCCGGCAGGTATCCCTGTTCGGCGGTGCAGGCGAGGTATTCGGGGGTGGCTCCCGCCAGCAACGTCGCACCCTCGTAGATCTGGTAGAAC
>JAGRGW010000005.1 GCA_020445315.1 Gammaproteobacteria bacterium | reverse complement strand
GGTGGGCGGGGAAGGCGTGGACAGTGACCGCCCGTTCCGGTTTAACATGCGGCGCCAGTACAAAATTCAGGAAGTCGTCAAGCGCGGCCAGATCATGCTTATTCAGGTTTTCAAGGAAGAGCGCGGCAACAAGGGCGCCGCACTGACGACCTTCCTGTCACTGGCCGGCCGCTACCTCGTCCTGATGCCGAACAACCCGCGCGCGGGCGGCGTATCGCGCCGCATCGAGGGCCAGGATCGCTCCGAACTGCGCGAGGCCATGAGTACGCTCGAGATCCCCGAGGGCATGGGCCTGATCGTCCGCACGGCGGGCGTCGGCAAGAGCGCCGAGGAACTGCAGTGGGACCTCGACTACCTGCTGCAGCTGTGGAGCGCTATCGAGCAGTCCGCCGGCGAACGCAAGGCCCCGTTCCTGATCTACCAGGAAAGCAACGTCATTATCCGCTCGATCCGCGATCACCTGCGCAACGACATTGGCGAGATCGTCGTCGACGAGCCCGAAGTCCATGAGCAGGCCAGCCAGTTCATTTCGCAGGTCATGCCGAAGTACCTGCGCAAGCTGCGCCTTTACGAGGACGAGGTGCCGCTGTTTTCGCGCTACCAGATCGAATCCCAGATCGAATCGGCATTCAGTCGCGAGCTGCGCCTGCCCTCGGGCGGTTCCATCGTCATCGATCCGACCGAGGCGCTGACGTCGATCGACATCAACTCGGCGCGCGCGACCAAGGGCGCCGACATCGAGGAGACCGCGCTCAACACCAACCTCGAGGCGGCCGAGGAGATCGCCCGGCAGCTGCGTCTGCGTGACCTGGGTGGCCTGTTCGTCATCGATTTCATCGACATGACGCCGTCGCGCAACCAGCGCGAGGTCGAGAACCGGCTCAAGGAGGCGATGAAAGAGGACCGCGCCAGGGTGCAGATCGGGCGCATCTCCCGTTTCGGCCTGCTCGAAATGTCGCGCCAGCGCCTGCGTCCGTCGCTCGGCGAGTCGGCGCACCAGGTCTGCCCGCGCTGCGACGGTCATGGTTTCGTGCGCAGCGTCGACTCGCTCGCGCTGTCGATCCTGCGCATCCTCGAGGAAGAGGCACTGAAGGAGAATACCGGCCGTGTTACCGCACAACTGCCGGTCGAGGTCGCAACCTACCTGCTCAACGAGAAACGCCAGGTCATCGCCGACGCCGAGAAGCGGCACGACATCAGTATCGTGCTGATCCCGAATCGCCATCTCGAAACACCCAAGTACGAGATCGAGCGTATCCGGCGGCAGGACCTGGACACCGGCGACGACACGCCGAGCCATGAACAGGAAAAAGACCTGTCCAGTGCCAAGCCGGTCACCGGTGAACGCCAGGTCGCCCGCGTCGAACAGCCGGCCGTGAGGCCGATCGCACCGGCAGCCCCGGCGCCACGCCCGGCCGCGCCGCCACCTGCCGCCGCGCCAACGGCACCAGCGCCGGTGCCGGTCGCCAACGGCGAGACCGGGTTCATCAAGCGACTGTTCAGCAGTATCTTCGCACCGCGTGACGAGATTACCGGGATTCCCCCCCAGACCCCGGTCGCTACGGCCACCGAGCCGGCCAGGTCCACCGATGACACCGACACGGCAGACAGTGACAACCAGCGACGCAGTGGTGAGCGTAACGACTCACGCCAAGGCGACTCACGCCAGGGTCGCAGCCGTCGCGGCTCACGCTCGCAATCACGCAGCGGCAGCGACCGGGGCAGGTCCTCGAGCCGTGGCAGCGGCGAGCGTAAATCCGGCAGCGACAACAAGCGCGATGCCGATGCCGCGAAGCCGACCGACGCGACAGTCACGCCGACAGCGGGTGAATCCGATGATGCCGCGCAGGAGACGCAGCCGAAACGCAGTTCCCGGCGTGGTCGCCGCGGCGGCAGGCGTCGGCGCGGTAACAGCGAGAATGCAGCGGCTGGCAGCAACGAAGCCGGCACGGGCGCTGACGGCAACGTGACCGATGCATCGCCGGCGCAGAAGCCGGCGAGCGCAGCCGATGCCGTCAAACCGGATGCCGGGGATGCAAAAAAAGCCGAAGCAACTGCCGCACCGTCCGGCGAGAGTGCCCCGGCGAAACCGACTGATGCCGAGGCACAGGCCAGTAGCGGCAGGCGATCACGGCCACGCCGCCAGCGTTCGTCAGAGGGCCAGTCGGTCGACGCCAGCGAAGACAGACGTGAAGCTGCGGCTGGTGCCTCGAGTGAAGGCAAGCGCGACGACAGCGCAAAGTTGGAAGCAGTCAAACCGTCGCAACCGAAGGATGCTGCAGACTCCGGTACCGTGACCAAACCACCGGCAGACACGAAGCCAGCCACCCCACCTGCCGCCGATGCCGGTGACAAGGTGCCTGCGGAAGCGAAACCGGCTGCAAAGCCGGCAGCGCCAGAGGCAAAACCGGATGCCAAGCCGGCAGCACCGTCCGCGCCCGCACAGCCACCTGTCGCGGCCACGGGCGATGCCCCGGCAAAGAGCGAGGCGCCCCGCCCCGCGTCACCACCGGCCGATTCGTCCGGTGTTCGCGCGGCGGGCAGCGAGCAGAAGAAGGAATCCGACAGCGCCCCTGCAGCCAAGGGCGATGCCGACAACTGACGTCGGCCACCGTTAAGAAAACCACCGGTCGGCGGCCACGACATGGCTGCCGGCACGGTGGTTTTTCAGCAAGCGCCGTCAGCCCAGGTGACGGCGCCTAATGTCGTCCAGCAGTCCCTCGGAAGCGGCCAGCACGAGGTCGTAGACCCGCTCGAATCCCGCCGCGCCGCCATAGTAGGGATCCGGAACCTCGCGGGTCCGCATCTCTGGCGCGAAGTCCATGAGCATGAAGATCTTGTTGACATGCTCGTCGGGACACTTCCTGCTCAATGACATGAAGTTTTCCTGGTCCATCGCGATTACGTAATCGAAGGTGTCGAAATCGGTTTCGTCGACACGCCGCGCCACGAGGTCACTGAGGTCCACGCCGCGTCGTGCCGCCGTCTCCTGCGAACGACGATCCGGGGGACTGCCGACGTGGTAGGCATGCGTGCCGGCGGAATCAATCAGCACGCGACCCTGCAGGCCGTGCTGCTGAACCAGCGAGCGAAATACCCCGTGGGCGGTCGGCGACCGACAGATGTTGCCCATGCAGACAAAGAGCACTCGAACAGAATCCATTTTTAATCAGTGCGTTAAGTAAGTTTGTTAAAAATTATTCTACCAGATGCCATCCAATTGGGCATCACTGGAAGCCTATCGAGGACAGGCATCAGCGTACGCCAGGTGAACTCGTCAGCCGATGTGCGGGTCAAGCACGCCAGGCGCAGGACGGTGTTCAACCGGTCAGGCTGCGCCGGTTGTCACACTGTTCGGATCGAAGCATACGCGTACTACCCCGGCGGCGAAACTCGATCATGGCGCTACGCCACGCGCGGCGGACCGACGGCAACAGGATGAGTGGCCCGCATAGGCAACGTCATGTCGTGCGGCAGCGGCGCGTTCTGAGGATGAATAGTCCCCCGCCGGCAAGACTTGGGCACCCGGTTCGCAGTAGGATCCTGGATGACAGGGAGGCATCGATGAGCAGTGACCCCATCTACCACCGCCTGCAACAGATCATAGGCGACCGCTTTCACTATCTCGACGAGATCTGGATCCTGATCGAGGTGCTGAGCGACGTCGACAGCCTCGTCCTGCAGCGCTGCAAGGATTGCCAGCCGCACCACGTGCAACAGAACCTCTACGGCATGCCCAACCGGCGCACGATGGAAACCCTGACGCTACGGATCTCGGACGTGCACGGCAATTACTCGGAGGATGTGATGGTCCTGCTCGAGGGCCATCAGCGCGGCGCACGCTGAAAAAACAGGAATCAACCCTGCACTACGCGTGATCATCCAGGATACGGATAACGTGCTCGAGATCCTCGCGCGTATCGACCCCGGCGGGTGGCGGTTGTTGCACGACATCGACGGCAATCTTCCCGCCGTTCCAGAGGATGCGTAGCTGCTCCAGCGATTCCATGCGCTCCAGTGGCGATACCGGCAACTCCGCGTAGCGCGCGAGAAAGCCGGCCCGGTAGGCATAGATGCCCAGATGGCGGTAAATGTCCGGCAGCCAGTCGCGCTGGACCTTATCGATGCCGGCCTTGAACAGGTCGCGCTTCCACGGAATCGTCGCGCGGCTGAAGTACAGGGCCAGCCCCGAACGGTCGCGAACCACCTTGACCGTATTCGGATCGAACAACTGCTCCACGCGATCCAGTCCGACCGCCAACGTGGCCGCCTCGGCCTCGGGATGTGTCTCCAGCGAGCCGGCGACCTGCGACAGCAGGCTCGGCGGCATCAGTGGTTCGTCTCCCTGCAGGTTGACGACGACCGTGTCGTCCGACCAGTTCATCGCTCGCGCGACTTCGGCGATCCGGTCGGTGCCGCTGGCATGGTCGGCCGCTGTCATGCAGACCTCGGCGCCGAACGCGGTCGCCGCGGCGGCGATCCGCTCATCATCCGTCGCGATGATCACGCTGGTGGCGCCGCTTTCGCGGGCCCTGTCGTAGACATGCTGGATCATCGGTTTACCGACGATGTCCAGCAGGGGTTTGCCCGGCAGGCGCTGCGACGCGTAACGTGCCGGGATGACGACGCGGAAACCGCTCATCAGTCGCCGACCTCCTCGTCGGCGGGCAGTTGCCGGGCCTCCTGTTCTAGCATGACCGGAATGCCGTCGCGGATCGGATAGGCCAGTCGATCGACCTTGCAGATCAGTTCACCGGCCTTCGGCCTGTAGACCAGGCGGCCCTTGCACAGCGGGCAAACCAGGATATCCAGCAGTTTCTTATCCATTCACTAAGTCCTTCAGGGCTAGGTTCAGGCGGTCGACGAAGCGAGCGTCAGGCTGCGCCTCGACACCGACGACCCAGCAATTGTCACACGGCAGGCGGCGACATTTCACGGCATCTTTACCAGTCATCAGAACCGGTAATGCGGGATCGAACGAGAGATCGGCAGCGCGGAAACGGTGATGGTCGTCGAAGCAGTGTTCGATGACCTCGAGGCCGTGGTCGCGCAACATGTCGAAGAAACGCGTCGGGTTGCCGATACCGGCGACGGCATGGACCTGGCGACCGGCGAAGCTCTGCAACCGGGCAACCGCCTCGTTGCGCAGCCCGGTGACATTGCCGGGCCGCATCGCCATCGCGCATTCACCATCGCCGGAGGCTTCGCCGTTGACGACAACGATGTCGACGCCCCGAAGACGCGAGCGCGGCTCGCGCAGTGGTCCAGCCGGCAGCGGCAGACCGTTGCCGAGTCGGCGCTGGCCGTCGACGACGACGATCTCGAGGTTGCGCGCCAGGGCATAGTGCTGCAGGCCATCGTCGGAGATGACGATATCGACGTTCGCGTGATCGAGCAGGGCCTGTACCGCGGCCGGCCGGTCCGGTCCGACACACATCGGGCAACCGGTGGCCTCGGCCAGCATGACGGCCTCGTCCCCCACCACTCCGACATCGCTGTCGGCGCGAACCTGCTGCGGCCAGTGCGAGGCCCGGCCGCCGTAACCGCGCGACACGATCCCGGGGCGCCAGCCGTGGCTGCGCAGGTGCCGGGTCAGCCAGACCACAAGCGGTGTCTTACCGGTGCCACCAACGGTGATGTTGCCCACGACGACAACCGGCACGTCAAAACGCCGACGCCGCAGCAGGCCGACGCGGTAGGCGCCCCGGCGCAAGGCCGCGGCCGATGCAAACAGCAGCGCCAGCGGCAACAGCGCCAGCGCCACCGGGTTCAGCGACTGCCAGTAGTGATCGAGACGGGGCAAGCAGCCGGACCGTTCAGTTGTCCGCGTCGGCCTGCCGGGCGATGAAGCTGAGCCGGTTCATGCCGAGCTGGGCGGCGATATCGAGCACGGTCATCATCGATTGCAGCGGCGCGTTGCGGTCGCCGGAGACGACGATCGGCACATCGACCACGCCATTGCTGATCTTGGCCAGGGTGCGCCGCAGCGTCGCTGCATCGTGCTGGACCAGTTCGCGTTCGTTGACGTAGAAATGGCCGTTCGCGTCGATCGTGATGTCGATGCGCTTCGGTGACAGTTCCTCCTGCTCCGACGGTGACGCCTCCGGCAGGTCGACCTTGAGCTGGGTCTGCTTGTCGAACGTGGTTGAGACCATGAAAAAGATCAGCATCAGGAACACCACGTCGATCAGCGGTGTCAGGTCGATGCGCGGCGGCTCGGCGCGGCGTGGTCGCAGGTTCATCCGTTTTCGCGCTCGCCGTGCATGACATCGACCATTTTCAGCGCCTGCTCTTCCATGCCGACGACGAGTTTGTCGACCCGGCCACTAAGGTAACGGTGAAAAATGACCGCCGGGATGGCGACACTGAGGCCTGCCGCCGTGGTGATCAGGGCCTCGGAGATACCGCCGGCCAGCACCGCCGGGTTGCCGACGCCGGCACTGGTGATCGCCGTGAATACCTTGATCATGCCGATGACGGTACCGAGCAGTCCGAGCAGCGGTGAGATCGTCGCGATCGTACCGAGCGTGTTCAGGTAGCGCTCGAGCTCGTGCACGACCTGGCGTCCCTCCTCCTCGATCGCCTGTTTCATGACATCGCGGCGATGATGGCGGTTGACGAGACCGGCGGCGAGTATGCGGCCCAGCGGGGAACTCTTGCGCACCGTTGCGATGTGCGCCGCGGTCAGCTGCTGGCCCTGGTCCAGTTTCCAGATCTGCGCGACGAGGTTGGCCGGCAACACGCGGCGGCGGCGATAGATCCACAGCCGTTCGATGATGATGGTCATCGCGATCACCGAACAGGCGATGATCGGCCACATCAGCCAACCACCCGCTTTTACGAGTTCCAGCACGTCGAGGGGTCCTCCCGTTGCCAGGTCACCTGTGGCCGCGTTGAGTGCGTCGTCGAGACACACGAGCGGCCGACGGGGCCTGGATGAATCAATCGCGGGATGATACTGCAAGGCCCGTGTCGGCTGAACCTCTGTGATGCCAGAAGCGTGCGTTTGCGTGTCGATGGGCGTGCGGAGCCGATGGTGTTTCGCCGGGTACGAAGCGGAAACTGACGGTACCGAGTTCTGCCGTGTTCAGCGGATGGGCATTGACCGCCTGCCAGCGTGCACGCACGGGCCCGGTCGGGAAGCCATAGCGGTTGGCCCAGCCGGCCGAGTACACGACATGGATCGGGGCAACCGCGTCGACGAAGACCTGAGAGGACGAGCTGTTGCTGCCGTGATGCGGTGCGAACACGACGTCGCTGCGGAGCGACTCCGGCCGGGCCTCGACCAGGCGCCGCTCCACGCCATCCTCGATATCGCCGGTCAGCAGCACCACGCTGTCGCCGTTGTCGACCCGCAACACGCACGATGCGTCGTTACCCGACATCGGGGTTTCGGATGACGGGTGCAGCACCTCGAAGCTGACCCCATCCCAGCGCCACCCGTCGCTGTCGTGACAGCGGCGGTGGTGCGTACCGGTCCTGTCGGGCTCTCCCGACACGATGTCGCCGATGTCGATGGCGGCTGCCAGCCTTTCGACACCACCTGCATGGTCCTGGTCGCCGTGACTCAACACGAGGCGGTCGATACGATCGACACCACGTTCGCGCAGGAAAGGCAGCAGTACCGCCTCGGCGGTCGAGAAGCCGGACCGGTACTCGGGTCCGGTGTCGTACACGAGCACATGGCCCGCGGTAACGACAACCACGCTGAGTCCCTGGCCGACGTCGAGCGCGTGCAATTCGAACGCGCCACCCGGCAGCCGGGACTGGCGTGGTGCCAGCGCGACCAGCAGCAAAGGCAGGGCCACCCAGCGCAGGGGATTGCCCGGCGGGGCCAACAGCAGGACCAGCGCGGTCATCGCCGCGACCAGGATGGCCGGCGGCAGCGCCTGCGCGGCGAGGTCCGGCCAGGACAGCGCGGCAAGCCACTGCAAGCCGGTGAATGCCGGGTCCAGCACGGTGCCGGCGAGGTGCAGCAGGTCACCGCCGAACCCCGGCGCCGGCATCGACACCACCACGCCGGCCAGTGCCAGTGGCACGACGAGGAAACCGAACAGCGGAATCGACACGAAGTTGGCCAGCGGCCCGACGCTGGCGGCCGGCAGGCCGAACACGGCCAGTGCCGGCCACAGGGACAGGGACAGCGCCAGATGCACCATCAGCGTGCGCTGCCACCATGGCCGCCCCCGCGAGTGGCCGATGACGGCGGCGATGGTCGCAACCGCGCCGAACGACAGCCAGAACCCGGCGTTGACGACCGACGGCGGGTGCCATCCAACAACCGCGATGGCCGCTATCGCCAGCGCGCCGACGAGCCCGTGATCGGTGCGCAGCACGATGGCTGCCGACAGGGCGGCCAGCATCACCAGCGCACGCTGTGTCGGCAACCCGAAGCCGGCCAACTGGGCATACAGGAAGGCCAGCACGAGCCCGGCGAGCAGACCGACGATGCGTGCCGGAACCCGGTTGCACAGTGCCGGCACCAGGCGCCACAGCGCGCCGCCCAGCCCCAGCCCGAGGGCCGCGACCAGCGTCACGTGCAGACCCGAGATCGCGACCAGGTGCATCGTGCCTGTCTGCTGCAGGACTTCACGCGCCGTCGCATCGAGCCGGTCACGGTCACCGACGGTGATCGCGCCGAGCACACCGCGCGCGAACGCTGACAGCTCGACGCGGTCGAGCGCGTCCAGCACCGCCTGACGCAGGCGCAGCGTCGAGGGTCCGTCGGCCTCGGCGAGTTGCACCCGCGGCGCATCACCGAACACGTAGCCGACGTGGCGAATGCCCTGCCAGTACAACCAGCCTTCGTAATCCCAGCTACCCGGCGACGCGTACCCGTGCGCATCGCGCACGCGCAGCGGCAGTTGCCAGCGCTGCCCCGGTTGCAACCCGGGGGCCTGGTACCAGGAAACCCGAACACGCACACCATCGACCGGCCGCGATTCCCCGCCCGCCATGGCATCGGTACCCGTACCGACCACGCGCACGTGGTCAACTTCGAATACAAAGCGCGCCCGCTCGGCATCGCGTTCGACCAGGGAAACGATCCGCCCGTCGGCCAGCAGCTCGATCACCGACCCGGCCGAAGCCAGCGACGGCGGCACGCTCGCCAGGGCGTGGACGTGCGAGATGCCGAAGCCACACATGGCTGCCGAGAGCACGACGACCATCGGGCCTACCCGCCGTCGCAACGACACCAGGGTCAGCAGCAACAGGAACTCGCCAGGCAACCATGCCGCGGCGGGTATGGCGGCGAGTTGATGAAACAGCCAGGCGCCGGCAACGAAACCGGTGGCGATTCGCAGCATGTTCCCTCCCTGGAACAATGGTCTGAAACGACGGCCTGTAGCACCGCGCGTAGGCGGTATTGAATTACGGTTCGAACTCGTCCGGCTTCCTGCCAGGTGCCACGATCCTGTCACAAGAATATGATTGTATGCGAATTTTACGGTACGCGGCTGGCCATTTCACTGTGGCCAACCCAGGTTAACCGTGGTTCAATTGCCCGGCCCCACCAACCAGCGTCCTCTATGCCCAGGCACCTGATCAAGCGTTACACACCCAATGCCGCATCGGTACGCGAACACAAGTACCTCAAGCACCTGGGTAGCTGGCTGCACGATGAAAACCTCTGGCATCTGAATCGACGCTCGGTCTCTGGCGCCGTGGCCGCCGGCCTGTTCTGGGCCATGATCCCGATTCCCAGCCAGATGGTGACATCGGCGATCACGGCGATCATCTGTCGCATCAACCTGCCGATCTCCGTCGGCCTGGTCTGGCTCACAAACCCGTTCACGATGCCACCGGTGTTCTATTTCAACTACAAAATCGGTACCTGGCTACTCGGCGAACCTGCCGACATCGGTGAGTTCCAGCTGTCACTCGAGTGGATCGCCGCCGAGATCGGCGCGATCTGGAAGCCCCTGTACGCCGGCAGTTTCGTGACGGGTGTCGTGCTGGCGATCGTCGGTTACCTCGCCATGCGCGGGTTCTGGCGCTGGAACGTCATCAAGCGCTACCAGGATCGCCGCGCGCGCCGGCGCCGGCTGAAAGTGGCAGCCGCCAACCGGACCGAAGCCGACTGAGGCTATGCCGCGCCGGTATCGGCTGCGTCGTCCAGCCGACCGTCCCGCAGGGTCAGGATCCGGTCCATGCGGCCGGCCAGCGCCAGGTCGTGGGTAACGATGATGAAACTCGTTCCCTGCTCCCGGTTCAGCGACAACATCAGTTCGTAGACGGACTGCGCCGTCTCGCGGTCGAGGTTGCCGGTCGGCTCGTCGGCGAGCAGGCAGGCCGGGTTTGCGATCAGGCCGCGTGCGATCGCCGTGCGCTGGCGTTCACCGCCGGAAAGCTCGCCCGGCTTGTGGTTGACGCGTGCGCCCATGCCGACACGTTCGAGCAGCGCAATCGCCCGTGCCGTGGCCTCGGCGGACGCGACGCCACGGATCAGCAGCGGCATGGCCACGTTCTCCAACGCGCTGAACTCGGGCAGCAGGTGGTGAAACTGGTAGACGAAGCCGACATGCCGGTTGCGCAAGCGCCCGCGGGCGTGCTCTTTCAACGTGCTGAATGGCTGGCCCAGCAGGCTGACCTCGCCACGGCTGGGCTGGTCGAGCCCGCCCAGGCAATGCATCAGCGTGCTCTTGCCCGAGCCCGATGCGCCGACGATGGCGACCTGTTCGCCACGGCCAAGGGTGAAATCGACGCCGCGCAGTACCTCGACCGGCGCCGGGCCGTTGTCGAAGGTCTTGTAGAGGTCGCGACAGGCGATGACGTCGTGTTCACTCATAACGCAGCGCCTCGGCCGGTTGGGTACGGTAGGCCCGCCAGGCCGGCGGCAGTGTCATCAGCAGGCTGAGCAGGAACGAACCGACACCGATCATGGCCACGTCGGCGGTTTGCACGTCGGACGGCAGCTTGGCGATGTAGTAGATGCTCGGGTCGATGAACTGGATCCCGAACCCACTCTCGACGGCCGCCACCGCGGCCTCGATGTTCAGTGCCAGTGCAAGCCCGCCGGCCACGCCGATCAGCGTGCCGATCGCGCCCAGCGTGGCGCCCTGAACAATGAAGATCCGCATGACCTGGCCCGGTGACGCACCGAAGGTCTTCAGTATGGCGATGTCGCTCTGCTTGTCGACGACCATCATGACCAGCGTCGAGACGATGTTGAACGCGGCGATGACGACGATGAAGAACAGCAGCAGGCCCATCATGCGTTTCTCCATCTTCAGCGCGGCAAAGAAGTTGCGGTGGTAATCGGTCCAGTTCAGCACCCGGTAGCGACCCTGCAGCTTTTCAGCCAGTTCGACGGCGACCCGTCGTGCCTGCCAGACGTCGGTGATGCGCAGGCGCACGCCGGTCACGGCATCTTCGAGTTTCTGCAGCGTGGCGGCGTCGTCGATGTGCATGATGGCGACGCCGCGGTCGTACTCACCCATGCCGACCTCGAACAGCCCGCTGACGGTGAAGCGCTTCAGGCGCGGCACACTGCCGACGACGGTCACGGTGATCTGCGGCACGATGACCGTCACCTTGTCACCGACACCAACGCCCAGTACCTGGGCCAGCTCCCTGCCGAGTATGACCCGGTAGGCCCCCGCTTCGAGGTCGTCCAGCGTGCCGGCGACCATGTGGCTGGCCACGTCGACAACCTCGGTCTCGCGCTGCGGATCGACGCCCCGGATCAGCGCGCCGGTGACCTCGCGTCGGTGGCTCATCATCGCCTGCCCCTCGATGTAGGGCGCCGCCCCGAGCACTTCCGGGTGCTGCCGCGCCTGGTCCATCGCCTCCCGCCAGTCGGTCATGCGCCCGTTCAACGCCTGGATGTCGCCGTGCGAGGCCATGCCGAGGATGCGTTCGCGGACCTCCTTGTGAAAGCCGTTCATGACCGACAGCACCGTGATCAGCACGACGACACCGAGCGCAATGCCGACCGTCGAGATCAGCGATATGAACGAAATAAAGTGGTTACGGCGGCGCGAGCGCGTATAGCGCAGGCCGACGAACAGGGACAGCGGGTGATACATGCGCGAATTAAATCACAAACCGTTCCACATCAGTCGCCTGAGCAGTTTGAGTGATGTGGATTCATGGTTAAACTAACCTTTGTACGAAGAGGCAAAGGGCCTGATCGGGAGATCGCCGGGCGAAAACACGCCAGGTTTCCCGTTGGAACGACAATCGTTGCAGGAGTTCACGATGAAGATTGCGGCAATGGCGGCACTGCTGGCCACGATGACGACGGCCGGGGTCCAGGCGGACGTGCTACTGCTGGACGCGATCCAGGATGCACCACCGAACTCGGGCAGCGGCCTGATCCGACCGCAACGTGGCGAGACGATGAACGAGGTCTACGCCGGATTCGGCGAGCCGAAGGAGACCAAGGGTGCCATAGGCGAGCCGCCGATCAGCCGCTGGATCTACCCCGACTACACCGTCTACTTCGAACACCAGACCGTCATCGACGTGGTCGTCCACCGCCAGTAAGCGCACGGTTCCGTGCAGCGTATCCGGCCGCGCCTGCCGGCAGAATGGGAGCACCAGGCCGGTGTCATGCTGACCTGGCCGCACGATGCCACCGACTGGGTCGACAACCTCGATCGCGTGCGCCCGGTGTTCGCGGCAATCGGTGCAGCGATATCGCACCGCGAAGACCTGTTGTCGGTCGTCCCGAATGCAGACGAGCGCCGGGTTGTCGAACAGGTGCTTGCCCGGGCGGGCGCCGACATGCGCCGCTGCCGCTTTGCGATTGCGCCGTCCGACGACACCTGGGCGCGTGACCACGGCCCGATCGGCACCCTTGACGATCGGCAGGCAACGCTCAACGATTTCCGTTTCAACGCCTGGGGCGGCAAGTTCGATGCCGCCCGCGACGACGCGATCAATGCGCGACTGCAGGCCGACGGCGCTTTTCCCGGCTGTGTGATGACGCGCCGCGAGCTGGTCCTCGAGGGCGGCGCAATCGAGACCGATGGTTGCGGCACGCTGCTCGCGACGCGCCGCTCGGTCATCGACCCGGCCCGCAATCCGGACCTGTCCGTCGACGATATCGAGCGCCTGCTCGGCGACTGGCTCGGCATCGAGCGCTTCCTGTGGCTGGATCACGGCGCGCTGCAGGGTGACGATACCGACAGCCATATCGACACGCTGGTGCGATTTGCCGACGCCGGGACCCTGCTGTACGTGACGGCGCCAGCGGGCGACGTCGACCACGCCGGGCTCGAGGCGATGGCGGCGCAACTCAAGACGTTCCGCGCCGTGTCCGGCAGGCCCTACCGCCTGCTGCCATTGCCGTTCCCGGGTGATCATCGAGCCGATGACGGCCGGCGCCTGCCCGCCAGTTACGCGAACTTCCTGGTCACCAACGGCCATCTCCTCGTGCCGACGTATCGGCATGCGAACGATGCGGTCGCCTGTGACATTCTGCAGTCGCTATTCCCAGACCGCACCGTGGTCGGCATCGACTGCACTCCACTGGTGTGGGGACTCGGGGCGATCCACTGCGTAACTCAGCAGCAGCCACGCGTTGGTACCTGCAACATGGTGTAAGGCAAATCCCGGCTCCCGGCAATGGTTTGCAGTTCACTTCCCGACGCCAGTTCACCGTACAAGTGACCATCCCTCCTGCCGACTCCGCCGACTTCCTGACGCCGCCACGTACGGCGCATCTGGTCGGATTGTGTGGAGCCGGTATGAAGCATCTCGCGGAGACTCTACGGCAGTACGGCTGGACGTTGAGCGGATCGGACCTAAACGTCACCCCACAGCAGCAGGTGACGTTGACCGACCTCGGCATTGCGGTTAAACAAGGCCATGCGGTTGAGCATCTTCCCGTTGACTGCGAGTTAGTCATCTACAGTGCGGCGATTCCTGAGACGAATCCTGAACGCACGGCGGCGACCAATCGACAGATTCCGCTATTGAGTTATGTCGAGGTCCTATCCCGGTTGATGGCCTCCCGCTTTGGGATTTCCGTCGCCGGAACACACGGCAAGAGCAGCACGACGGCGATGATCGGACACATTCTGACTCAGGCCGGGCACGCGCCACTGACACTGCTGGGCGCCGACGTGATCGCTGTCACCGGCAAAAGCATCAGCAGTCACTCGCCAACGCTGCCTGCGGCGCCGCAATACTGCGTCGTCGAAAGTTGTGAATTTCGCCGACATTTCCTGCAACTGCAGCCACAGGCGGCGGTGCTAACCGGTGTGGAAGCTGATCACTTTGACTGCTATCCCAATCTGGCATCGGCCCGCGCAGCATATGCGGAGTTCCTCCAGAGGTTGCCCCGTGGAGGTCCGTGCGTTGTCTCTGCTGACGATCCTTGGGCGATCGATCAGGCCCGACAATTGGGACATCAGCCTGTTACGTACTCGGCCATTCGATCCCAAGCCGACTGGTCCGCCCGGAACGTCGCCCAACGAGGACAGGAATTCGAGTTGTGGCAGAACGAACGGCAGATCGGCACGATCCGGTGGAGCCAACTGGGACTGCATCAGGTGGCGAATGCGGTTGGTGCGGCGGCTCTGTGCGGAAACTTGGGGATCGCCACGGAACAGATCGTGGTGGGACTTAACTCGTTCCCTGGTCTCCGACGGCGTCTGGAGTCCCGAGGGACGCGGGCTGGCGTGCATTTCTACGATGACTACGGTCATCATCCGACCTCGATTGCTGCGGTGCTGGGGACGCTGCGATCCGAATTGACCAGCGGGCGGCTCTGGTGCGTGTTTCAGCCACATCAGGTCAGCCGGACCCGGGCCTTGATGGCAGAGTTTGCCCAAAGTCTGCAATCTGCCGACGATGTCTTTCTGCTTCCGGTGTTTGGCGCGCGGGAATCTGTCACGGAGGAGTTTGTCTCCACGTCGGAAGAACTTACACTTCGCATACGAGCACTGGGCGGCGCCGCGCAGCTGCTCCGGCAATTCTCCGAATTGACGCCCCTTCTGGAAACCGCCCCGCAGCCCGGCGACATCGTCGTGACCGTAGGGGCGGGCGACATTGATCGAATCTACCATGAGTTCACTCGACCAGTTCAGCGAGATCACGAAGTACGATGAGCCGTTGGCGGGCTACACCTGGTTGAAGGTGGGCGGTCCGGCACAGATGCTGATTGAACCGCGCACGCTCGAAGAGGTCGAAGCGGTCGTCAAAGCGGCACTTGCCGATGAAGTCCCTGTCCGCGTGCTGGGTGGCGGCTCGAATCTGCTCGTCCGCGACGAAGGGGTCAGCGGCGTGGTCTTGCGGCTTGTTGACGACTCCTTCAAACAACTCGAAATCGAGGGGAACACCGTTCGCGCGGGTGGGGCGACGGTGCTTTCGCATGTGATTGCCGAATCGGTTAAAGCCGGACTGGCTGGACTCGAAGCCTTGACGGGTATCCCTGGTACCATCGGCGGTGCGGTTCGCGGCAACGCCGGAGGGCGTCATGGGGACATTGGGCAGTTCGTGAAGTCCGTCGGCGTGATGACGGTCAAGGGTGACCGTTTCACGCGCAGTGGCGATGAACTCTCCTTCGACTACCGCTTTAGCAGCATCAACGAAATGCTGGTCACTGATGTCACACTGGAACTTCCCAGCGAAGATCCCGAAGAGATCGCCCGCAGGATGCACAAGCTGTGGATCATGAAGAAG
>JAGRGW010000004.1 GCA_020445315.1 Gammaproteobacteria bacterium | reverse complement strand
CGCTCTTCCTTCTCGACCTGGACGATG
Organism: Gammaproteobacteria bacterium; assembly: GCA_020445315.1. Lineage (GTDB taxonomy): Bacteria > Pseudomonadota > Gammaproteobacteria > Chromatiales > Chromatiaceae > Thiosocius. Next base: position 1,767 of record JAGRGW010000004.1, on the reverse strand, counting down.
ACCTCCTGGCCTTCCTTCAGCAGCTCGTTGATGGCGCGCTTGCCGGCGTCGAACGCCTCGGGCTTGAAGTAAGCACGCGCGATCTCCTTCATCGGCAGGAAGCCGTGTCGCTCCGCGCCGTAGTCGACGAACGCAGCCTCGAGGCTGGGCTCGATGCGGGTCAGGCGGCCCTTGTAAATATTGGCTTTTTTCATCTCCCGGCCGGGAGATTCGATATCGAGGTTGAACAGCCTCTGGCCATCGACGATGGCCACACGCAACTCTTCGGGCTGAGTCGCGTTAATCAGCATACGCTTCATAGATTGTGTATTCCTGTGGGCGCCGCGCAACACCAGGCACAACGCGGAACGCGAGGTTGGTGCAGCCGGACGGGCGCGCCAACACTGCTTGTTCCGCGGCAGCTCGAAGGCTGCGCCGGAGCCGTGTTCGTTACAGGCCTGCCGCATGTGCCGGTGTCGAGCGAGACGTGTCGCGTCGGAAACCGCCGGCGTAGTCGCCAAGCCGCTGTCTTGTGGCATTCACGGCACGAGGTCGGGTAGCATGCCGCCTCCGGGCGTGCCCGGTCGGAGGTGATGCGTTCACCTGGCCCGGGGACTTCACTCCGCGTGGTCGTGCGCCACTTTCAGCACCGGTAATCGTCCCGGTGCCGGAAATTCATCGACCGCAATGCCGTCCGTGACGACTGACCGGCTCCTGGCCGGAAATTGCGGCTGGGCGAAAATATATCAGATTATCAGTCAGATGCATCAACTTTCTCGCACAACCCCTGGTCATGGCTGAACGCAGTGCAGCAAACGGGGGCGTCCGGCTGCTGACGGTGGACGAGGGCAGTGACGGACAGCGCCTCGACAACTACCTGATCGGGCAGCTGAAAGGGGTTCCGAAGAGCTGGATCTACCGGGTCATGCGACGTGGGGAGATACGCGTCAACAAGGGGCGCTGCAAGCCGGACCGGCGCATTCGGCAGGGCGATATCGTCCGTATACCGCCGGTACGCCTGGCGCAACGGCAGTCTGAGGGCCCGGCGCCGGGCCTGATCGAGCGGGTCGAGTCGGCGATCGTCTATGAAGACGACGGCCTGCTGATCGTCAACAAGCCGTCGGGCGTTGCCGTTCACGGCGGCAGCGGGCTCTCCCATGGCGTTATCGAGATCCTGCGCGCGGCCCGCCCGAATGCGCCGTTCCTGGAATTGGCCCATCGCCTTGACCGCGACACCTCTGGCTGCCTGATGGTGGCCAAGACCCGCCCGGTGCTACGCGACCTGCAGGACAGGCAGCGCGCCGGCGCGATCGACAAGCGCTACCTGGCCCTGCTGGTTGGGAGCACGCGCAAGGGGGCCTGGCGCGTCGACCAGCCTTTACGCAAGAACACGCTGAAAGGTGGCGAGCGGGTTGTTCGGGTCGACCCGGAAGGCAAGGCCGCCATCACGGATTTCGAGGTTATTCGGCGGTTCCGCGGCTTTACGCTGGTATCGGCGAAACTCGGGACGGGGCGGACGCACCAGATCCGCGTGCATGCCGCCGCGGTGCAGATGCCGCTTGCCGGCGATGCCAAGTACGGCGACGAGGCAGCGAACCGGACCGCCCGCGGCCTCGGCTTGAAACGCCTGTTCCTGCATGCCGCGAGCCTGAGCTGGGCGGTCGGGACCCGGCAGAGTTTTTCGGTAGAGGCGCCGCTGCCGGAGGAATTGCAGTCTTTGTTGGATCAACTGGCGGAACATGAAGCTTAAGTACGACCTGGTGGTTTTCGACTGGGATGGCACCCTGA
>JAGRGW010000098.1 GCA_020445315.1 Gammaproteobacteria bacterium | reverse complement strand
GCCGATGGCCATGTCCGAGTAGCCGGAGAAATCGAAGTACAGCTGCAACGTGTAGGCCAGCGCGCCGCCCCAGGCCTCGAAGAACGTCAGCGTGTCGCCGGCGGCCGCGGCGTCGAATACCGGTGTCGCGTAGACGGCGATGCCATCGGCCAGCACCGCCTTCTTGAACAGGCCGATGGCGAAAATACTGGAACCGATCGCCAGGTTGCGCGCCCGCGGTCGCAGGTTCTCGGCGCGCATGAACTGCGGCAGCATCTCGCTGTGGTGCACGATCGGCCCGGCGATCAGTTGTGGGAAGAAGGTCACGAACAACGCGTAGTGCGAAAAGCGGTACTCGCGGGTGATGCCCTGGTAGGCATCGACAAGGTAGGCGATCTGCTGGAACGTGAAGAACGAGATCGCCAGCGGCAACACGATGTCGCCCAGGTCGAGCGACGTACCCGCCGCCAGGTTGAGATTGTCGACGAAGAACCCGGCGTACTTGAAATAGGCGAGCACCATCAGGTTCAGCGCGACCCCGCCGGCCAGTACCAGCCGTTGTCCCGACCTGCCGGCGCCGCCACGCCGCCCTAGCAGCCGGCCGACGTAGAAGTTGATGACCATCGAAGCGACGATCAACACGAGGTACGCCGGGTTCCACCAACCGTAGAAAAACAGCGATGCCGCGACCAGCCAGGCGATCGCAACCTCGACACCATATCGCGCCAGCCAGAAATAGCCGAGAAAGCTGATCGGCAGGAACGCGAGGATGAACTCGTAGGAATTAAACAGCACGGGACAAAGACGTCAGGAAATCCGGGGCGGTTCACCGTAGACCGGGCTTTCCTCAACGGCCTCCTCTCAATCGGCGGGTCAACACGGTACTCGGCGACCGCGATGGCAAAACATTGAGCTCACCTTTGTGGGCTGCTTGACAAGTTCGGTGACTCTCAGAGCCCCGCAGCCAGGCCAAGACAAGGCGCATTTCACAGGGAATGGCAAGCCCTTTCCAAGAAGTGTAACGCAGTACTGGCTTGGCTGCGGGGCTCCCTGCGGGCCAGTCCACAAGCGCCATCGCCTGCGTTCCGCTCGCTTGGATTAGCACCGGCTAGTCCGGCGCTCGCGCGCCTTGCCGATGACGCTTGTGGATCGGCTGAGTGTTACCGAACTTGTCAAGCAGCCCACTATTCATCATGGCCCATGTCATCGACGCGTTCAGTGCGCTTCGTCCCAGTTGTCGCCGATACCGATATCGACCAGCAGCGGTACCTCCAGGTCAGCCGCTCCCTGCATCAACTGCCGGATGCGCACGCTGGCGGCCTCCACCTGTGGCGCGTCGACCTCGAACACCAGTTCGTCATGGACCTGCATCAGCATCCGCACCTCTGGCTGTTCATCCTGCAACCAGGCATCGACGGCCAGCATCGCGCGCTTGATGATGTCGGCCGCGGTGCCCTGCATCGGCGCGTTGATCGCCGTGCGCTCGGCCCCCGCCCGCACCTGCTGGTTGCGTGCATTGATATCGGGCAGGTTCAGACGCCGTCCGAACAGCGTCTCGACGTATCCCTGCGAACGAGCCTGCTCGCGCGTGCTTTCCATGAATGCCTTGACGCCGGGGTAACGGGCGAAATACAGGTCGACGTACTCCTGCGCCGCACCACGCTCGATACCCAGTTGCTTCGCCAGGCCGAACGCCGACATGCCGTAGATCAGGCCGAAATTGATCGCCTTGGCCGAGCGCCGCTGCTCACTGGTCACGGCATCGACGCTGTCCGCGCCAAACACCTCGGCTGCGGTCGCGCGGTGGATATCGGCACCGGCGGCGAACGCATCCAGCAGTCCACGGTCACCGGACAGGTGCGCCATGATGNNGATGCGCAGCTCGATCTGCGAGTAATCGGCCGCCAGCATGCGCCAGCCCTCCTGCGGCACGAAAGCCTGGCGGATACGCCGGCCCTCGTCGCTGCGCACGGGGATGTTCTGCAGGTTCGGATCCGACGAACTCAGCCGCCCGGTTGCCGCGACGGCCTGGTGGTAACTGGTATGCAGGCGCCCGGTATCGTGGTTGACCAGTTCCGGCAACTTGTCGGTGTAGGTCGACTTGAGCTTGGACAGGCCGCGATGCTGCAGGATCACCTGCGGCAACTCGTGGCCCTGGTCAGCCAGCTCCTGCAACACCGATTCGGCGGTCGACGGTGCTCCTTTCGGCGTCTTCGCGATGACCGGCAATTCGAGTTCCTCGAAGAAGATCTGGCCGATCTGCTTTGGCGAACCCATGTTGAAACTGCGCCCGGCGATCGCGTAGGCCTGCTGTTCGAGTTCGTGCATGCGCTTGGCCAGTTCCTGGCTCTGCGCGGCCAGCATGGCGCTGTCGAGACGGACACCGGTGCGTTCGATGCGCGACAGCACGCTGACCAGCGGCACCTCGATGTCGTCGAACACCCGGCACAGCGACGGTGCCTGCTGCAGCTGCGGCCATAGCGCCTGGTGCAGGCGCAGCGTGACGTCGGCGTCCTCGGCCGCGTAGGGGCCGGCCTGTTCCAGCGGGACCTGGTCGAAGGTCAGCTGTTTGGCGCCTTTGCCGGCAATGTCCTCGAAATGGATCGTCTTGTGCCCGAGGTGTCGTTCGGCCAGGCTGTCCATGTCGTGACGGCCGCCACCGGCGTTGAGGACATAGGATTCGAGCATGGTGTCGAAGCGGATACCACGCAGGTGGATACCATGGTTGGCCAGCACGCTCATGTCGTACTTCAGGTTCTGGCCGACCTTCTTCCGCTGCGGATCCTCGAGCAGCGGCTTCAGCGCGGCCAGCGTTGCGTCACGATCGAGCTGGTCCGGTGCTCCAGGGTAGACGTGTGCCAGCGGCACGTACGCGGCCCGGCCCGGCTCGACAGCGAACGACACGCCGACGATGCGCGCCTGCATGTAATCGAGGCTGGTCGTCTCGGTGTCGAAGGCGAACAGCCCGGCGGCGGACAGTTTCTCCAGCCAGCTGTCTAACGCCCGCTGATCGAGCACCGTTTCGTATTCGACATCGGCAGTCGACGGCGCGTCCGCCCCGTTACCCTCACCTTCGCCGTCGGCCGCACCGAGGCTGGCCAGCAGGCGGCGCGATTCCAGCCGCTCGTAATGTGCGCGCAGCGCGTCGGGGTCGCCCTCACCCGGGCGGAGGTCGTCGATACCCTGTTCGAGTTCGACGTCGGTCTTGATCGTCGTCAGCGTGCGCGACAGCGGCAGGAACCCGAGGCTCGCGCGCAGGCTCTCACCGATCTTGCCCTTGACCTCGTCGGCATGCGCCATGACCTCATCGAGCGTACCGTATTGCCCGAGCCACTTGGCGGCGGTCTTCGGCCCGCACTTCGGCACGCCGGGGATGTTGTCGACGCTGTCGCCGGTCAAGGCGAGGAAGTCGATGATCTGGTCCGGCCGTACGCCGAACTTGTCCATGACACCGGCCTCGTCGAGGCGGGTGTCGGTCATCGTGTTGACCAGCGTCACATGCGGCGTGACCAACTGCGCCATGTCCTTGTCGCCGGTCGAGATCACGGTCTCGCGCCCGCTCTCGCTGGCCTCGCGCGCCAGCGTGCCGATGACGTCGTCGGCCTCGACGTTGTCGACGATCAGCAGCGGCAGACCCATCGCCCGGATGATGTCCAGCGTGGGTTCGATCTGCACGCGCAGCTCGTCGGGCATCGATGGCCGGTTGGACTTGTATTCCGGGTAGAGGTCGTCGCGGAACGTCTTGCCCGGGGCGTCGAACACGACCGCGATGTGCGCCGGCCCGTAGTCCGCGACCAGCTTGCGCAGCATGTTGATGACACCAACGGTCGCGCCGGTCGGCTCGCCTTGCGAGTTGGTCAGCGGCGGCAGGGCATGGAAGGCGCGGAACAGGTACGACGACCCGTCCACCAGTACAAACGGGGGGGGAGTGCTCATGCACGGAGGATACTACGCCTGCCCCCTGCGCTGCTTGTGCGCGGGGGTGACGATGCCCTGCCCGATGGCTGCAACGACGCTAGCGGAGCCGGGGCGCCGGTCGCGGCATAGGCCGCGCTGGCAGCGGTGTGGGACGGGCCGGCGGCGGCCGTGCAATCGGGTGCTCGGGTCTCCCCGGCGGGGGGCGAACGATCACGTCGTGACGGTACCACGGGTCGTAGTACCCATAGCCGTATCCGTAAGAGACACTGCCGTATACCGTGCCGTTGCCCGAGCAGCCGCCGAGCAACAGGCCCGCCGGCAGGACCATCACGCTTAACCAGAACCGTTTTTGCAGATTCATCGGTCGCCTCCACTGGCCGCGGCTTCGCGCCATTCGGCCAGGCCGAGGGCAGCCCCCTGCGGATCGGTGATGATCGCGACGAGGCCATCGCGAATGCCCGCATCGGGACGCACGAGTACACGGCCGCCCTGCTCCACCGCCCGGACCAGCGCATTGTCCAGGTCACCCACCCGAACGTAGTGCAACCACGCGGACGGGAGACCGTCGATCGGCTCCTGCAGGATACCGGCGCGGGGATACCCGCCGACGACGAGGTGCCACTCGGGCGCCGGCACCTGGTCCGAATCCACCCGGCGCGACCGGGCCTCGCCGAGCCCGGTATAGAAGTCGGCCATCGCGGCGCCGTCCCTGGCCCACAACTCGCGCCACAGGAAAGCGCCGTTCGGCGGGAACAGGTCGGGCGGATCGCCACCGAGCGCGCGCAACACGCCGAACCGCGCGCCCTCCGGATCGGCCAGCAAGGCCACCTGCCCCCGTCCCGGCAGCTCGGTCGGACCGACCAGAACCCGGCCACCGGCCGCGGCAGCGAACGCCGCGGCGCCCCCGGCATCGGCTACGGACATCAGGCCGAGCCAGCGCGCGGTCTGCCCGGTCGCGTCATCAGCCTCGCGGAACAGCATGCCGGCAACCGGTACGCCGTCGTTCCTGGCCAGCGTGTAGCGGCGCTCACCCGAACCCAGCGAGTCGAAAGTCCAACCGAAGACCGCGCCGTAAAACTGCTTCGAACCCTCGATATCGGCGGTGATCAGCTCCGCCCAAACCCAGCGTCCGGGGTCCTGTTCACCCGACGGTGCATCGGTGATCGCCGGCCAACGGGGCTTGGCGCAGCCCGCGAGCAGCAAGAGCAGAATTGCGGCGACGACAGGTCGCATGTATCGACCGGCGAACAGTGCCGACAGCATGGGTGGTTGGGGCGACAGAGAGTCAGGCATGGTAAATCCGCGCATTGAATCTGTGCGTCGAGTTTACCGGCCTTGCCGAGTCGGCAACAGCATGCATGGCTCCGCTCGGCCGGTCCCGATGTCACTTTCTCCAGAATGCCGGTGTCAACAACACCAGCAGGGTGAATATCTCGAGGCGGCCGAGCAGCATCGCGAAACACAGGATCCACTTGCCGAACTCGTGCATGTCGGCATAGTGCGCGCCGACCCCGGCCAGGCCCGGCCCAAGGTTGTTGATACTGGCCGCAACAGCACTGAACGCCGTCATGAGGTCGAGCCCCGTGGTTGCCAACGCCAGGTACATGACGATGAAGCTGGCGACGTACAAGGCAAAAAAGCCCCACACGGCCTCGACCACGCGCGAGCTGACAGTCTTGTCACCGATACGGACCGGTATCTGCGCGCTCGGATGGACCAGCCGCGTGATCTCGCGTAGCCCCTGCTTCACCAGCAGCAACAGCCGAATCACCTTGATGCCGCCGCCAGTGGAACCGGCGCAACCTCCGACAAAGCTGGAGAACAGCAGCAGGATCGCGATAAAGCCGGGCCAGTTGTAGAACTCGGCGGTCGTGAAACCAGCCGTCGTTCCGATTGAAACGGCCTGGAACAGGCCGTTCACCAGCGCATCCTGCCAGCGGTCATAGGTCTCGGTCAGGTACAGGCCGAGCACGGTGACGAGGGAGACGATGCTGAGCAGCAACAGGTAGAAGCGAAACTCCGAGTCGCGCCAGTAACCGAAGACGCTGCGATCCTGCCACGCGACGAAGTGCAACGAGAAGTTCACCCCCGCCAGCAGCATGAAGACGACCGCGATCATGTCGATCGCCGGGCTGTTGAAATAACCCATGCTTGCATCGTGGGTCGAGAAGCCACCGATGGCGACAGTCGAGAACGCATGGCCAACAGCATCAAAGGCACTCATGCCGGCCAGCCAGTAAGCCAGTCCACAGGCAACCGTCAGGCTCAGGTAGATATACCACAGTGCCTTGGCCGTTTCGGTGATGCGCGGCGTCAGCTTGTTGTCCTTCATCGGCCCCGGCGTCTCGGCGCGATACAGCTGCATGCCACCGATGCCGAGCATCGGCAGTACCGCGACCGCCAACACGATGATACCCATGCCGCCAAGCCACTGCAGTTGCTGGCGGTAGTAAAGGATCGACATCGGCAACTGGTCGAGACGCGTGATGACGGTTGCCCCGGTCGTTGTCAGGCCGGATACCGACTCGAACATGGCGTCGGTCACGGACAGGTGCGGGTTGTCGGCCAGGATGAACGGCAGCGCGCCGATCGCCGACAGCACGGTCCAGAACATCACGACGACGACGAACCCGTCACGCAGGCGCAGTTCGCGCCGGATGTGTCGCACCGGCAGCCAGCACAGGATACCGACGCCGAGGGTCAGGCCAAACGCCGATGCGAACGCACGGGCGGCGCCGTCCTGGGCTATCAGCGACATGACGAACGGTGGTAGCAGGGTCAGGCTGAATACCGCCAGTAACAGGCCCAGGATGCGAAGTACCGCGGCGAACGACATGTCAACGGGCTAGAGGAAGGTGATACCGACCTGGAACAGGCGCTCGACGTCCGTGATGCGTCGCTTGTCGGTCAGGAACAGAATGACGTGGTCCTCGGTCTCGATGACGGTATCGTGGTGGGCGATGATGACCTCGTCGCCACGCACGATCGCGCCGATACTCGTCCCCTGCGGCAGCTTGATGTCCTCGACTGCGCGACCGACGACCTTGGACGACGTCCGGTCACCGTGGGCCACGGCCTCGATTGCCTCGGCCGCTCCGCGACGCAGCGAATGCACCATGACCACGTCGCCGCGCCGCACGTGCGTCAGCAGCGTACCGATCGTCGCCTGTTGCGGCGAGATGGCGATGTCGATGGTGCCGGAATGGACCAGGTCGACGTAGGCCGCGCGGTTGATCAGGGCCATGACCTTGCGTGCACCGAGCCGCTTGGCCAGCATAGCCGACAGGATGTTGGCCTCGTCGTCGTTGGTTACGGCACAGAACACGTCGGTGTCCTCGATGTTCTCCTCCAGCAACAGGTCCTCGTCGGCGGCGTCGCCCTGCAACACGATCGTGTGACGCAGGTCCTCGGAAACCCGCTTGGCCTGCACCTCGTTGTGCTCGATGATCTTGACCCGGTAGTCGTTCTCCAGCGCCGACGCAAGGCGCTTGCCGATGTTGCCACCTCCGGCAAAGATCAGACGCCGGAACGGTTTCTCCGCCTTGCGCAGTTCGGCCATGACGGCCGGGATGTTGTTGGCCGCGGCGACGAAGAAAACCTCGTCGTCCGGTTCGATGACGGTGTGCCCCTCGGGCTGGATCGCACGCCCCTTGCGGTAGATGGCCGCGACCCGGGCCTCGGCGCCGCGCAGGTGTTCGTTCAGGGTGCGCAGCTCGTGCCCGACCAGTGGGCCACCGTAGTACGCGCGCACCGCGACCAGGCGGACCCGCCCACCGGCGAAATCGAGCACCTGCAACGCGCCGGGATGTTCGATAAGGCGCAGGATGTAATCCGTGACGAGCTGTTCCGGGCTGATCAGCACATCGATCGGCAGCGCGCCCTGGCTGAACAGCGCGGGATGGGCCAGATACTCCGGTGCACGCACGCGGGCGATCTTGGTTGGCGTATGGAACAGCGTCCACGCGGTCTGGCACGCCACCATGTTGGTCTCGTCGCTGTTGGTCACGGCGATGATCATGTCGGCATCGTCGGCGCCGGCGCGGCTGAGCACCTCCGGGTGGGATGCCTGCCCCTGGATCGTGCGGATGTCGAGCCTGTCCTGCAGGTCACGCAGCAGGCCCGCGTCCTGGTCGACCACAGTGATGTCGTTGGCCTCGTTGGAGAGGTTGTGGGCCACGGTCGTACCGACCTGGCCGGCACCGAGGATGATGATCTTCACGTCTTGCGGGTTCTGCTGATAGCGCGCGTGGTCGTCATTCTAGTTCCCATACAGTTTCAGGGCTATCCGTGATCGTCATCGCCGCCTGGCGGGGGAACCAATCTTGACTAATTTAGTCAGATATTGCGGATTTAATGACAGGCAGGAGAAGCAGATGAGCAGTTTGATCAGCAACTTCCCTTACGACGGCGTGGTCACGGTCAATCGCGTGATCCTCAGGGATGGCTACACGGTCGACGACCTGCAGGAACGCGTGGCCGAACTGTGCGAGAACGTGAAGACCTACCATTCCGATACCGGCTTCGTCGGCGGCTTCGTCGCGCTCAACAGCGGCCAGATATCGAACGAGGGCTCGACAATCGGCCAGCCGGTCGACACCGGCCTGCAGGACCGCGAGGCCCTGATCGTCACGTTCTGGCGCTCGTTCGAGGAGCACGAGGCCTCGCACCGCAGCGAAACGTTCCAGCCCCTGTTCCGAAAGGTACTGGAACTGTGCGAAAACGGTAACGAGGAACTCGCCTACGAGATGCTGTGGTCGGGCAGCGCCTACTCGCCCGAAGACGCCAGGGCCGCGCGCGAGGCCAAGGCGCGGTACGCCGCATAAAACCGTGATAGCAACACGCGCCGGCGCGAGCCTGTCGATGACGGGCGCGCCGGCCGCGTGTGAACGATCAATCCTGCAGATGCAGACGCACCAGCACGGGCAGGTGATCGGAGCCGAATGCCGGACCACGCGCCCGGTCGACGACCCGCCAGCCCGGCGTCACCAGCACGTGATCGATCGGAATCCCGAACCAGCCGCCGAACGCGGACGGCCAGGTCGGTGCCAAACCGGTTGCGCGACGCAGACCAAGTTCGGGCAGCGACAACAGGGCCGACGACCAGGGCGTGGCATTCAGGTCACCCGCTACGATACCCGGCCTCGGGTCACCAGCGATTCCGCGTGCCAGTTCTGTCAGCCTGTGGTCGCGTGCAGCATGGAACTGCGGCGACAGTGGCGGCATCGGGTGCACGGCCGCCACGCTGACCGGCTGGCCCTGCCAGTCCGTCTCCACGAGAAGATGGGGAATGCCGTCGGCGTCGCGGACCAGTCGCGCCCCACGTAACGGGTGGCGCGACAGCACGGCAATACCGAAAGGCCCGTCTTGCGGTTCGACCACGCGATGGGGATACCCGGGTTCCCACTGCAGTGCGCCGGCAAACGCTGTCGACACCTCGACCAATACGAGCAGGTCGACGTCCTGATCACGAAGCCATGCGAGCAACGGGCCGGGGTCGCGCCAGCCCAGGCCGACGTTCGCACTCGCGACGGTAAACGGCGACGCTGACGGGACCTGAGCCGTTACCGACGGTGCCGGAGACGCGCCGGTCAGCAACGGCAGCGGAAGCGCCAACAGGGGCATCAGCCAGCGCCGGTCCCGCCTTGCCGATGCGGCGACGCTCGCCAGGAGACCGGCGACAAACAGCCATTGCCAGTGTGCCGCGAGGTCGAGCAACCAGGCGACCGGGCCTTCGCGACCGCCGATCGCGACCGCCCAAAGCGGCAGTGTCAGGCCGACGAGACACGCGAACGACACAACCGGCCAGGCCGACAGGTTCCACACCGAATCCCCGCGCATCGACTAGCGGCCGACAGCCGCCGTCGTCGCGTTGCAGGCGCGGGCGAGATCGGCCGGGGCGATACCGATATCGAACCCACGCCGCCCGCCGCTGACATAGACCCGGTCGAGTGCGAGTGCCGATGCATCGAGCACCGTCGGCAGGCGTTTCTTCTGACCCAGCGGGCTGATCCCGCCGACGAGGTAACCGGTAGCGCGCTGCGCTGCGGCAGGGTCGGCCATCTCGACCTTCTTGACCTTGCACGCCCCCGCCATGGCCTTCAGATCGAGTTGGCCGGTGACCGGCACGATTGCCACGGCGAGTTGGCGCGGGTCGCCGTTCAGCGCGACCAGCAGCGTCTTGAACACCGTGGCCGGGTCCAGGCCGAGCGCCTCGGCGGCCTCGAGCCCGTACTGCGTGTTGTCCGGATCGTGCGCGTACTCGTGCAGGCTGATCTCGATCCCGGCAGCCCTGGCCGCCTTGACCGCGGGCGTCATCGCTTGATCTCGATGCCGCGATCACGCAGCTTGCGGTACAGGTGGGTGCGCTCCATCCCG
>JAGRGW010000097.1 GCA_020445315.1 Gammaproteobacteria bacterium | reverse complement strand
ACGTTCATCAGCACCTGGGTGCCGTAGGTCGGCAGACCCTGACCGGTGACGGCGTTCTCGCGCAGGACGCGCTTGCCCTCTTCCGTGGCACGCATGAATGCCATCGGGTCCTTGACGTTGCCGACCCCCTGCGTGCCACGCACCGCCACGGCCTTGAGGTTCTTCGACGCCATGACGGTACCCACACCGGAGCGGCCCGCCGCACGATGCAGGTCGTTGATGACACCGGCGTACAGGCAGCCCTGCTCGGCCGATCGACCGACACAGGCAACGCGCAGCAGCGGGTCCTGGTACTTCTTGTGCAGCCACTCGTCGGCCTTCCACACGGACTTGCCCCAGATCTCGCCGGCATCGACCAGTTCCACCTGGTCGTTCTGCACGTAGAGATAGACCGGTTTCGGCGCCTTGCCCTCGAAAATGATCATGTCCCAGCCAGCGGCCTTCATTTCAGCACCGATGAATCCGCCCGAGTTGGAACAGGCGATCGCGCCGGTCAGCGGCCCCTTGGTCACGACGGAATAGCGCCCGCCGGTCGATGCCATCGTGCCGGTCAACGGACCGGTCGTCATGATCAGCTTGTTGTCGGGCCCGAGGGGATCGCACTTCGGGTCGATCTCCTCGAACAGGTACTTGCTCGCCAGTCCGCGCTGGCCGAGGTAGGCGTCGGCCCACTCCATGTTCAGCGCCTCGGTGGTAATCGTGCCGTTGGTCAGGTTGACACGCATCACTTTGTTTGCCCAAGCCATTGTTTTTGCTCCTCAGTCCTGCGGGTAAACCTGAACCGGCTTTTCGACCGGTGCGTTGGTGGTTGCGGCGTTGGAGAACCCCTCGCCGATGCCCTGCTGCGCCCATGCGCGCATACGCTCCAGGCCACCGTGATCGGCATCAATGTATGTGATCGCACCGGTCGGGCAGGCCTTGGCACACCAGGGGTCGCCACCGCAGAGGTCGCACTTGATGACCTTCGACGTCGCCGAGTCGTAGTTGATCGTGCCGAACGGACACGCAATGGTGCAGACCTTGCAGCCGACACAGGTGTTCTCGTTGACGTCCTTGGCCCCGGTCGCCGCGTTCAGCGTGATGGCCTCGACCGGGCAGGCCAGCATGCACCAGGCCTCTGCACACTGGGTGCAGGTGTATGGCGAAAAGCGGCCCTTTTCATGGAAGGCGAATACCTTGATTCGCGAGCGCGACGGATTGAATGCGCCGGTGTTCTCGAAAGAGCAGGCCATCTCGCATTGCAGACAGCCGGTGCACTTACCCGGTTCTATGCTCAAGGCGCGTTGCATCGGTGAAATCCCCCCTCAACCGTGTCAGAAATAAAACGGGCTTTTACCAGCAACATGCATACCAAACCATTGTCCGGCCACCCCGGGGGAGCGACAGGCCGACTTTTCTGTCCGGATCCCGTCCAGTTCAGGTTGCGCTAATTGCCGGCGAATATTGGCGTTTTTGGGTTGCTGTTGCAGTTACCCAGGTGCATCAGGCAAGCTACCAAGACTATACTAAGTTAAATAAACGTGACTGGCACACCACTTGCGAGTTGTGCTGTCACCGTGTCCCAGGTGTACCGATCCCGGTACAGACTGATTCGTGACACAAGACAAGATGCCCATCCAAAGCAGAAGGGCGTCACTGATGAGACGTGAGGAGATCGGAATGCCGCCAGCCCATCTGGAACGCCAGCATGCCCAGAAGATTTCGGCCATCGCAGCGCTCGAGAACGAGTCGTTCGAACGCGACCTGCAAATCGACCTGACGATCGCCCAGTCCTGGCGGCGTTGCGTTCAATCGAATGAACTCGACCCGTTGCGCTTTCGCGAACTCAATGTCGTCGACGGCTCACAGCTGCGCGAAAACAACGAGCGCTTCGAAAGACTGCTGCAACTGGCCGAACCCGCGCTGATCGAACTGGCCAAGTCCCTGGTCGGTACCGACTACGCCGTGCTGCTGACCGATGATCGTGGCGTGATCCTGAAACAGCTCGTCGAGGCAAGCATCGAGCGCGAGTTTCGCGCTGCCGGCCTGCGCCCGGGCGCCGACTGGGGTGAGGCGGAGGCCGGCACCAACGGCATCGGCACCTGCATCGTCGAGAAGCGCCCGGTAACCGTGCATCGCGACGAGCACTTCCTGTGTCAGAACATCGCACTGACGTGCTCGGCCGCGCCGATCCGCGATCCGCACGGGAACCTGCTGGCCGTACTCGACTCGTCATCCTGCAAGTCGATGGACTCCCGGAGTTCGCAACTGCATACCCGGGCCCTGGTCGCCACCTACGCACAGATGATCGAGAGCCAGCACTTCCTGCGCGAGTACCGTAACCAGAAGATCCTGCGCTTCCAGGATCGACCCGAGCTTGTCGCACTGCCGCAGAAGGCACTGGTGGCGCTGAGCGAGGACAACCGCGTGCTGGCAGCCAACGACGTTACCCTGCAGCTGCTCGGCATCATCGACCGCGCGCAGATCGTCGGCAAGGAACTGGCCGAGGTCATCGGCCGGGACGTACTGTCGCTGGTCGACAGCACCGCCTGCAGCACCGAGACGATCCACTCGTTCCGCGAGGAACGCAGTGGTCGCCAGTTCCACGGCATGATCTACCGTTACAAAAAGCCGGTGCGGCGCAAGGGGCTGGTCGTGATGCCGACCAGCACCGCCATCGACTGTCGCGGCGAATTGTGTGAACTCAGCGTGCTTGCCGGCAGCGACCCTGTCATGCAGGAAGCCGCAAGGCGCGCGCGCAAGGTCGTCGACAAGCGTATCCCGATCCTGATCCAGGGCGAAACCGGTACCGGCAAAGACCTGTTCTCGCAGGCATTGCACCGTGCCAGTGCCAGGCGTGACAAGCCATTCGTCGCACTCAACTGCGCGTCGATCCCGGAAAGCCTGATCGAGAGTGAACTGTTCGGCTACAAGCATGGCGCCTTTACCGGTGCGAGCCGTGACGGGCGGCGCGGCAAGATCATCGAGTCGTCGGGCGGCACGCTGTTCCTCGACGAGATCGGTGACATGCCGCTGAACATGCAGTCACGCCTGCTGCGCGTACTCGAGACCCAGGAAGTGGTGCCACTCGGGTCCGAGAAAACGATTCACGTAGAGCTCAACATCGTGTCGGCGACGCACCGCGACCTGCGCCAGTTGATCGAGAACGGCGACTTCCGCGAAGACCTCTATTACCGCCTCAACGGCATCACGATCAAAATGCCCTGTCTGCGCGACCGGCGCGATCTCAACGAGATCATCATGCGCGTGTTCGAGGCGGAGAATGACACCGGTGGCGAAGTCCGTATCCTGCCGGATGCGATGAACATGCTGCTGGAGTACGACTGGCCCGGCAACCTGCGCCAGCTGCGCAACGTCGTCAGGACAGCAATCGCCCTGTGCGACGGCGGTGTCGTCAAGCCGGAAGACATCAACCTGCCGGCCGCCATCCGGCCCATCGCGTCGCCGGCGATACCCATCGAGTCGCAGACCGACAGCGTCGGTGACGACAAAGCCGACGACGAGGCCAACCCGCTGAACTCGGCTGAACACCAGGTCATACTCGCATCGCTGAACGCACAGGGCTGGAACATATCGCGCACGGCCGAGGCACTCGACATGAGTCGCAACACCCTGTATCGCAAGATGCGCAAGCACGGGATCTCGATGGACCGCGGCTGAGGCCGCGGCGTTCGCCGGGTCGCGAGACTCGATGCCGCCCGCAATCGATCGCGCACCGTCGGTGCGCCTTGGCCAGGTGCTTTTGCGCCAGCACCTGTGGCTGCTCGGCATGCTGCTTCTAACAGCGGCACTCGGCGGAGCATGGATTCATACCTGGCAGCAAGCGTCGGCCGAATCCCTGCGCATCAACGCAATGATGCGCGAAGCACAACGGCTGTACCGCGACGTCTACCGCCAGGCCCGTGAGGCCGTAATCGCCAGCCAGGCACCGGATGCGCTTTCTGTCACCCAGTACTGGGAACACGTCTACGACATGGATGCCCGCTTCGCGCGGCTGGAGCAGCAGCTGCGCGGCGACGGTGAACAGAACGCGGTGGCCGGCATGCGTCACGCCTACGGCATGATGCAGACCCAGATCAACGTGCTGCTCACCGAGCGCACGCATGTCGATTCCTACAAGCTGATCGATGCCGCCGTCGAACGCTGGGTCAACGAGGCATTTGCCGATGCCTACTCGAGCCTGACCCGTATCCTCGACGAACGCAACGAGGCCGTGTCGACGCGGCTGCACCGCTGGAACCGATGGGCCTCCTGGATCTTTCCGGTTCCCGTGGCGGCAAGCATCCTGCTGGTGGTACTGGCCCACCGTCGTCTCAAGCGGATATTCTCGGTACCCATGCAGTCACTGAGCGAAGGAGCCATCGCCATGTCGCACGGAGACCTCGATCACCGCGTACCTGAAAGCGGCGTGACCGAGACCCGTTCACTGGCGGCATCGATCAATCGCATGGCTGGCGACCTTTCGCAGGCACGTGAACTGCTGCTGGAACGGGAACGTCAATCCTCGCTGGAGCGCCTGGTGCCGATCGTCGCACACAACATTCGCAACCCCCTGGCCAGCATTCGGGCCATTGCCCAGGCGTCACACCCGGATGACGACACCGGGGAACGCGAAGAGAGCCGCCAGGCCATCATCAGTACCGTCGACCGACTGGAGCGCTGGACGGCCTCGCTGCTGGGCTACCTGCACCCGTTTCAACCGCGCATGGGCGTGGTCGACACGCAACACCTGCTGAACGAACTGCGTACGCTGACGCAGCCGCAGGCCGCGAGCAGGAACGTCGACATACGCGTCGAGAGCCAGGATGACCTGGTGCTTCAGGCCGATGCCCAATTGCTGGAGCAGGCACTGCACGGTCTGCTGATCAACGCGCTCGAGGCCAGCCCGACCGGTGCGACGGTAACCCTCGTCGCCAGGCAGGACGGCGACAGGGTGGCGTTCCACGTCATCGACCATGGGCCCGGTATCGCGTTTCAGCCCGACGTGCATCAACAGGGCCCGGGGCCGAGCACCAAGACACACGGCACCGGCATCGGTATTCCGTTTGCACTGCGCGTGTGCCAGGCGCACCGTGGACAGATGCACTTCGCGACCCCCGCCAAGGGCGGCACCCGCGTGACACTGCTCCTCCCCCGGTCCCAGCAGGCCGCTGCCGACGAATGAAAGAAAACCGGCAGAACACCGATCGCATCCTGCTCGTCGATGACGAAACGCTGTTCGTGCGCGCGGCCTGCAAACTGCTCGAACGCGCCGGATACCAGACCACTGGCTGCTACACCCTGAACGATGCTCGCGAGGCACTGCAGCAGGACCGCTTCGACCTCGTCGTACTGGACGTCCGCCTGCCCGACGGTTCCGGGCTGTCGCTGCTCGAAGACCTCGCGCAACAGGCCGGTTCGCCACC
>JAGRGW010000506.1:1204-2627 GCA_020445315.1 Gammaproteobacteria bacterium | reverse complement strand
GGTGTTGTTGTTGTTTTTTGTTTTATATAACTACTACTACAACGGACCGGTAAATTTTGCCCTCGCTGATCCTTCGAAATCCCGGCATCAGCGGGTACGGTGTCGACGTCAGATGGCGAAAAACCGGTGTCATCGGTGGCCCATTCGCCCTCCTCTGCATCGCTAATCGGTTGTCTTGTCGTTGTATTTTCGTGGTCCCATCGGTCCGGCGGCATACCGGCCGCACCGTCGGCATTGATGTCTGCGGACGACGTGTCCGACGGTAAAATTTGCCTTGCCGAGAGCGAACCCGGCGGGGCGGCGCTGTCCGCTGGATCGGTAAATTCTGCCTTTGTCCCGTCGCTGGTCGACTCGGGCGGCAGAGGCGGCGGTAAATTTTGCCTTCGGTGCTTGGCCGGTACATCTGCTTGAGCAGGGCCTGCATCAATCGCGGCCGGCGCCTGATGGACGTCGATGGCGACGTGCGCACCGTCCCCTTCACTGCTGACCGTTTGCCGAGGCATTGGATGCCCTTCGACTATGCAGCCCGGCAGCATGCCAGCCGTACCGTCGGCAATAATCTCTGCGGACGACGTATCCGACGGTAAGATTTGCCTTGCTGTGGGCGAACCCGGCGGGGCGGTGCTGTCGGTAGGATCGGTAAATCTTGCCTTCGTCCCGTCGCTGGCCGTCTCGGGCCGTTGGGGCGGCGGTAAATTTTGCCTTCCGTGCCTGGGCGGGACGTCGACGTGATCGGCGCCTGCATCCATCGCGGGCGGAACCGTGCTGTCGATAGAGCCCGAAAGTTTTACGTGTGCCTCGTCGCGCACGGCCTCTGTCTGAACTGGCAACGGTAAATTTTGCCTGTCTACTGCTGGCAGATCGGGCTCGATCCCGGTGCAAACGGGTGCGGCGGTGATCGTCTCACCGGTAAATTGTGCCGCTTGTTCCGCAATCGCCGCGGCCAGCTTGCGGACCTGGGCATGCGAATGCCGTTGCATGTCGGCGACAAACGCCGGCAATGTTGGGTCGAGGTAAACGGCATCAATCCATGTCAGCGGCGCTGCATGCAGCAGGGACAGGTGGCGTGCTGGCGCGTTGTCAATCCGGTAATGCGCCCGGGTCAGCCACCCGGTCAGCCGGAGCATGATCAGCGCGCGGGCGGCCGTCTTTGGCGAGTTGACGTTGACCAGGCGCGCCAGCGCAGCGAGTTCGGGAAAGGGCGTGATGGCGTGATCGGTCTGACTGAATTGGGCGATGGCCCACCAGGCGAGCTTGTCTGCCGGTGCCAGTCGCGCGTCTGTCAGTAACTCGATTGGCAGAGGATGGGGTGGCGGAACGATGCCGACGAGGCTATCGCGATGGGGCCAGGGTCTCGTTTGCGCCAGGGTCGCACGGATCAGCGCGGCCAGCGCCTGGGCTTGCGGGGACGCCGCCACCGGGT
>JAGRGW010000506.1:0-1145 GCA_020445315.1 Gammaproteobacteria bacterium | reverse complement strand
CGTCCACCGCTGGGTCAGTTGCCAGATGCCCCGGAGCGACACCCCAACCTCGTCGCTCAACGCCAGGTAGTCCTGCGGGCGCAGGATACCGCCCGGTCGCTGACGCCGGCACGCCTGCCAGGCATGCCACAGGCGTGCGGAGGCCTGCTCGTCGGGTTCGGGGGAACGACCGCCGGCGCGATCGGCGATCGCGTACTGGCGCAGTCGCCGAAACTCCCGGCTGCCCATGCCAAACAGCGCCGTCATCATCACCAACGGTGCGTCGGCCGCGATCAGTTGGCGCTTCAATTGGGCATGCCCACGGGCGGACCGCAGCCTTTCGAGCAGGTACCAGAACACATCGCGCTGGATCTGGATGTCGATACCGTGAAACGGCCACTGCTGCAGCTGCAGCAGATCACTGAGCTGCAGTTCGCGCAGTGCCGCGACCTCGTTCGGCCCGATGTTGAGTGACTGCAGGGCCGTATGGTCACCCTCCTCCAGGCAGCGCATGGCATACAGCAGCACGGCCGAGGCCAGCTCCGATTCCTTGTGGCCGGGTGAGGTGCTCATGGGTCGGCCCGGCACTGGTGGGCCAATCGGACGACCTGCAGGCTGACACCGGCACGGTCGACGATCTCTGCCTCCAGGGCCTGGCGCAGGTCGGCCAGGTCCCAGTCGGCGTGGTCATGGCGCCGGCACAGGGTCACGAAGACCGATGCGAATGCGGCTTTGTCGTGGGGTACCTGTTCGTGCCAGACCTTCTCCATGCTGCGCTCAAGCCAACGTATCGCTATGACTTCCCGTTCTTCGAGGCCCGCTGCCAGGGCTTGGGGCAGCAGCGGCGCGAGGCGATACACCGCGTAACGCATGGCCTTGAACGTAGCCAGCGACAGGTCGAAGCCGTGCCGGGCCAGCACCGCGATGCAGTCCGCGTCGGTGGTCGCCGGTGCACGCTCGGCCGGACGCAGCGTCTGCCACAAGGCATCCAGGCTCATCGCGCGGTCGATGAACAGCAGAGATCCCTGGACTTCATGTGACACCAGGTGGGCCATGCGCAGCGTGAAGGCATCCGTGTAGGCACGATAGTGGCAGTCGACCCGGGCGAAGCGTGCGTCCCCGGTCTCGTCCCAGAGTGCCTGCAGGATCGCCAGGCGGGTGTTGCC
>JAGRGW010000505.1 GCA_020445315.1 Gammaproteobacteria bacterium | reverse complement strand
GCCGCCAAAATGATTGACGTGTTGATGCGAATCAAGAAAAGCCGTTTAAGGGCAAAAACGCCCATTGCAGCAGCGAATTCCTCGTCTACGCCTTCCTCATCATGGACATTGCGCCGAAAACGTTTTATGTTCCGTCGGTTTTTTTGGACTTGCGCCGTGATTGCACGGCGGATTTCGACAGAATCGGGATGCTTTCGCCGCCCCTGCCCAGCAGGGTCTCCCAAGAGCGCCTGTCGACTGTCGGGCGGTACGGTCCCCCGGTTCGGATTTGCGAGGTGAGAGGCAGTTGAGCGTCGGCGAGGCAGACGAACGAACGACGGCCGTTGCCGCAACCGGGCCGGACGACGGTGTGGTCGGCCGTATCCCCGGCAATCGGGGGATCTGGGTCGGCATCGGCTGTGTATTCGTCGAGTTCGCCGTGCTGTTCACGGTGTATTTCATCGCGCGGGCACATTTTCCCGACGAGTTTCACGCAGGCGCCACGCTGTTGTCGCGTTGGGCCGGCCTGCTGATCACCCTGTTCATGATCAGCAGCAGCTTCTGCCTGGCCGCGGCCGTGGTCAGGGTGCGCACCGGCCACGAGCGGCAGTCGCGCCGCTGGCTGTTGCTGGCGCTGCTGCTGGCTCTGGGCTACCCGGTGACCAAGTACCTCGAGATCGAGTGGAACCTGGCGCATGGCATCGACGCACAGGCCGGTGTGTTCGTCGGCGCCTATTATTATCTGACCCTCAACCACCTGGTCCATGCCAGTTGGGGCATCCTCGGCATGCTCTGGGTCGTCGCCCGGCACCTGGGCGGGGCGTACTCGGCCGAGGACTACGGCGGCCTGGAGGCGCTGGCCAGCTACTGGCACGCGACCGACATCATCTGGCTCGTGATCTTTCCCTTCTTTTACGTACTGGCTTGATTGCGATGCAACCCGAGGACAAGTTGAACACCGCACTGGCCCCCCTGGTGATGACCTGGGGCGGTCTCGTGCTGCTGAGCCTGCTGAGCGTCGGACTCGGCGAATGGGTGGGCAATGCGCCGTGGCTGCCGGCGATGGTCGGCGCGATCATCTGGCTCAAGGGTTGGCTGGTGGCCCGTTACTTCCTCGAGGCGCGGCTGTGCCGCACGCTGATCCGGCGCATGATCTGGACGTTCGTCGCGTTCGCGCCGATCGCGTTGGTCATCACGGATATGTTCGGTGCGCGGCTCGCGCGGGTGCTGCAGGTGTGACCCGCCGGGTCATGCTGACACGTTTGCCCGAAGCGAAAAGTACTTGGTTTGCAGCCTATTCCGGGTCGTGATCGCCTGACCCCGACAGCACGCCGTGCAGGCGCGCCGTGCCGATGACCTGCAGTACCACGCCGCAGCCGACAAAGAATACGACGGCCGCCATGAACGAGGCCTGGACCGGGTCGCTCTCGCCCTGCGTGTCGTACAGCGCAGCCGTAAGGCCGCAGCCGACGGCCGCGGCATAGCAGAGATAGGCGATGGCCAGCGAGATCTTCTGGCCAAGCGGGCGGGGTCTGGAATTCTGGTCGTGGGTCATGTCGGGGGTGCTCGGTGTCGTGGAT
>JAGRGW010000504.1 GCA_020445315.1 Gammaproteobacteria bacterium | reverse complement strand
TCATCGGCATGGGCCGGGTCGGGCTCGTGACGGCGAAGCGCGCGCGCGGTTTCGACATGCAGATCCACTATTTCAACCGGCGCCGCCTGGCGCCCGAACTCGAGGTCGGGGCCACCTTTCATGCGCAACTGCACGAACTGTTGCCGCACTGTGATTTCCTGTCGATCCATTGTCCCGCCACCCCGGAAACCCGGCACCTGCTCAATGCCGAGCGACTTGCGTTGCTGCCCGACGGCGCCGTCGTGGTCAACACCGCGCGCGGTGCGGTGGTCGATGACGACGCACTGATCGCCGCCCTGAAGTCCGGCAGGCTGTTTGCCGCCGGGCTCGACGTGTTCAACAACGAGCCGGCCATCGATCCGCGCTACCGCGAGCTGGACAACACGTTCCTGTTGCCGCATATCGGCAGCGCCACCCGGGAGACCCGCGACGCGATGGGCTTCCGCGCCCTGGACAATCTCGATGCCATCATGCGTGGCGCCGAGCCGGGTGACCGTCTGGCCTGAGGGTCACCAGGCCGGGTCCGGTTCAGGCATCAGTCTTGGGTTTGCGCTTGCGGAAGCTGTCCCAGAAATCGTAGATCGCCAGTAGAGAAACGAACGCGATCACCAGGACCAGGTCGATCTCCGGGACGAACCAGGCGACGACGCCGAGGAAGACGATCATCGTCGCGAGGGCCAGGATCGCCATCAGTTTGTCGGTCATGCCTTGCTCCTATTGCGATGCGTGGCCGTAGCGTGTCGTGCTGTTGTCATGCCTTAATCCAACCCGGCGAGCATGTTCGCCAGCCAGCGCGCGGTGCGCAGCAGCCGGCCATCGTCGCCGCGCGGGCCAACCAGCTGGACGCCGATCGGCAGGCCATTGGCTCCGACCAGCAGCGGCAGCGTGATAGCGGGCACGCCAAGCAGCGACCACAGCACGTTGAAGGCTGCGCTGCCGGTGCTGTCCAGGCCCACGGGCGCCTCGCCCGGAGCCGCCGGCGTGATGATGGCGTCGTAGCGTGAAAACACCTCGGTCAACCCGGCGTACAGGGTCTCGCGCCAGTCGAGCGCGTCGAGGTAGTCGCAGGCGGCCACCACCCGCCCCTGTTCGACCAGCTCACGGGTCTGGGGCCGCAGCCGGTCGGCGCCACGATCGTAATAGTGACGAAGGTTGTGGGCCATCTCGGCGTGCATGATCCGCCGGTGAGCCACCGTACCCTCAGCGAACAGGGCAGGCAGTTCGAACGTGTCGCAGCGCTCGCCGAGGGCCTCGACCAGCTCGCCGAAGCCGTCGGCGCAATCGGGCTCGATGAACTCCCACGCCGGCGTACGGACAAAGGCCAGCTGCGGCGTCACGGGCGGTTCCGAGCGCGCGGTGTCGAGCAGGCGTGGCGCCGCACCCGGTCGCGTGGCCGGGTCACCCGGGTCGTGGCCGGCCAGCACGTCGGTCAACAACGCGACGTCGTCGACGGTGCGCCCGAATGTCCCGACAGTGTCGAGGGTGCCCGACGCGCGCAGCACGCCGGTGCGTGGCACGAGGCCGAAGGACGGTTTGAACCCGACCACGCCGCAGAACGAGGCTGGCCGGATCACCGACCCGCCGGTCTGGGTGCCGACCGCCAGTGGCACCATGCCGCTTGCCACCGCCGCGGCGGAGCCCGACGAGGAACCGCCGGGCGTGCGTCGTGGATCGTGAGGGTTGAGGGTCTTGCCCGGCGCCAGGTAGGCGCACTCGGCTGTCACGGTCTTGCCGAACACCAGTGCGCCAGCGGCGCGCAGCCGCGCGACCAGCCAGGCATCGTCCTCCGGGCGCCGACCGGCATCCAGCGCGTTGCCGTTCTCTGTCGTGAGATCCTGGGTATCGATGATGTCCTTGATGCCCACCGGCAGGCC
>JAGRGW010000503.1 GCA_020445315.1 Gammaproteobacteria bacterium | reverse complement strand
AGGTCGTGGCCGGGCCGGTGTCCAAGCTGACCCCGCTGTATGACAAGGTGCAGCGCACCGACGACCTGCCCGAGCTGCTGATGAAGCAGACCGTGGATTTCTTCGAGCACTACAAGGATCTCGACGAAGGCAAATGGGTCGGTGTCGACGGCTGGTACGGCCTCGACGAGGCCAAGCAGGAGATCATGGACAGCGTGAAGATGTACGAAGACGCGCCGGAAAAGCCGGCCTTCTGATCGCTTTTCCCATGACGGGGACCGGTGGGAGACGACGGTGGCGCCGTCGTCTCTTCCGCAAACGGCCGCCGTATCCCACCTTACAGCCTTACCTCACATCCCGCGTTCCCGCGTGACGACAAGCCGCGACATTCCGCCGCACCTGGCGATCGCGGCCATCGTGCTGGCCGAACTGTTCGGTACGTCGCTCTGGTTCAGCATCAATGCCGTGGCCGGCGACATCGTTCCCGGATCGGCCCTGGGCGCAAACGCCATCGGTCACCTGACCAGCGCGGTGCAACTCGGCTTCATCAGCGGCACACTGGTGTTCGCCCTGACCGGGCTCGCCGACCGCTACGCAGCCAGCCACCTGTTCGCGACGTGCGCGGTACTCGGCGCTGCCACCAACGCCTTGTTCACCGCGGCACACGACAGCGCCGCCCTGGCCCTGACCCTGCGCTTCGCAACCGGTTTCCTGTTGGCCGGCATCTACCCGATTGGCATGAAACTGGTGATCGGCTGGGCGCCCGAGCGTGCCGGGCAGATGCTCGGCTGGCTGGTCGGGATGCTGGCGCTCGGCACCGGGTTGCCGCACCTTGTCCGGGGCACGGCGATCAGCCCCGAGTGGACAGCAGTGCTGTACACCTCGTCCGCGCTGGCGGTCGTTGCCGGACTGATGGTCTACCTGCTCGGAGACGGCCCCCATCACGGACGACGGGCCCGCCTGCACTGGGGCCCCGCGGTGCATGCGTTCCGACATGCCCGCTTCCGCGCAGCGGCCATGGGTTACTTCGGCCACATGTGGGAACTGTATGCGTTCTGGGCCATGGTGCCGTTCCTGGTGCTGGCCGTCGACGACGGGGTTTCTCCGACAACACGATCGCTGATCGCATTCGCGGTTTTCGTCTGCGGCGGCCTGGGTTGCGTCGTCGGCGGCTACGCCAGTCGCCGGGTCGGCAATGCCGCGGTTGCCGGTTTCGCGCTCGCGGGCTCGGCCCTGATGTGCCTCGTCTTTCCACTCGCCAGCGGGTTCACCGCCTGGCTCGCGGTACCGGCACTGCTGCTTTGGGGCGCGCTCGTCGTGACCGATTCGCCGCAGTTCTCGGCCATGGCCGCCGGCGCATGCAGGCCGGAGGACGTCGGTTCGGCGCTCGCGATGATGAACAGCATCGGGTTTGCGATCTCGATCTGTTCGATCGAGCTGTCGATCGCCCTGTTGCCGGCGCTGGGTTCAAAAGTCGCCTGGATACTGCTGCCCGGGCCGGTCTTTGGCCTGTGGGCCATGCGCCGACTGCTGCGACCGGCGGTGAGCTGATGCCTACAGCGGTATCTGCGCGAGGCGGGCCGAGCGACTTCCGGCGACCGGCGGGTTGTCCCGCCGGTTGTAGGTGAACACCAGGGAGCGCTTGACCCGGGAAGACTGGTTGCGTCCCGCCGCGTGCAACAGGCGGCAGTGAAAGAACAGTACGTCGCCGCGTGACAACTCGACGTCGACCGCCCGATCGAGCAGCTCCCGGTTGGCGGCCAGGTCGGGGCGAAAGAACAGCGCCTCGTCGAACCGGTCGATGGCGAACACTTCCCGGTGCGACCCGGGCACGACCTGCAAGCCGCCCTGCTCCGATGCCTCCGGACCGAGCGCGAGCCATGCGTTGACCAACACGGGGCTGGCGAAACTCCAGTAACGGATATCCTGGTGCCAGCCGGTCTGGCTGCCGTACTGCGGGTATTTCGTCATGATGCAGTTGTGGTGCGCCTGCACCAGCGCAACCGGGCCGCCACCCATCAGCGCCGACACCGCACGGGTGACGACAGGCTCGCGCGCCCAATCGCGAAACAGCGGCCCGCGCGAGTAGGCGTGCAGCAGGCGACGCGGCGTGCGGCCGCCGGTCTCGTCCACCGACGCCGGTGCGCCCGGGTATCCCAATTCAGCCTCCAGTTCCAGCGGACCCAGCGGCGGGTCGAGGCAGCGGTCGATCTCTTCGTGCAGCGCATCACAGCGCGCAGCCGACGCCAACCCGCGAGCAACCAGGAAACCGTCACGCTGAAATTCCGCCAGGCGGGTGTCGCCGAGTCCCGTGTCGATAGTCGTCTGCAAATCAGTTTTCCGCGAATTCAGCCTGCCGCAAGCGCGCCTGCCCGGCCCGGGCGGGCGTGCTTGCGGTTCCGGGGCAATAGTACACCCGCCGAGCGCGGCGGGACGGCGACGGTTAGAATGGCCACATGACCCGGTGCCGACATTTCGAGGGGCCCTGCTGAGATGAAAGTCTGTATTCTGTCCGACAGTCACGACCACATACCGCTGATCGATGCGGCCGTGGCGGACGCCAAGCGCGCCGGCGCCGAGGCCGTGCTGCATTGTGGGGACCTGGTCGCCCCGAGCACACTGCACTGCCTGGAGA
>JAGRGW010000096.1:1021-3642 GCA_020445315.1 Gammaproteobacteria bacterium | reverse complement strand
CTGGTTCCGGCTCTGGTTCCGGCTCGGGTTCTGGTTCGGGTTCGGGTTCGGGCGATGCCATGTCTTCCGTCGAATCGAACAACTCGTCGGTTTCAGCGACCACGTCGATATCCGCCACATCGATGCCGGGGTCACCATCGACAGTCGATTCGCCAGGCGCCTCATCGACCGCAGGACTGGCATCTTCCGGTTCCTCGGGCAGCTCGTCGAACAGGGCCTCAACGTCTTCCTCGATGGCTCCTTCCTCGACGACCTCGCTCGACAACTCCGCGACCTGCTCGTCCGCACTCTCGAACAGGTCGTCGGCGGCGATGTCCCTGTCGAGCCCCTCCGCGATCTCGGCCACCTCGTCGGCGGATGCACCGACCGCCGCGACCGTCGCCGCGGCGGCCGCGCTGGCGATCGGCGCCGCGTGATCCGTCCCGCCACCGGCGAACATCGTCGAGTACTCGTTGAGCATTCGGCTCATGGTTTCCATCGTGATGCGCAATTCGTCCTCGAGCCGGCTGTTCTCCTTGCGCAGGGCCTCGAGTTCGGCGCTGTCTGCGGCGGCGCTCTCACCGCCGCCTTCGGTCACCACCGCGCCCGTTCCGGTCAACGCGTGATAAGGCTCCAGCGCAGCGATCACGTCCCCATCGAAACGCGCGGCGAGCGTGGCGTCCCGGCCACGGTAGATGCTGACAAACCGCTGTATCAGTGCCAGTTCGGCCCGCAGCATCGCCACTTTCGTCTGCTCCAGCGCATCGCCAGACAGGGCCATGCCATGTGCCAGAAACTTCTCGATTGCCTGTTCGCGTTGCGACTTCTCTTTCTTGACCCGGGCGACGAGTGCGCGCATGGCGTCGCCGTCACGCTTCTTCGATGAGCGGCCACGCAGCAAGGCTATCGCCATGAACACGAACAGCAGCAGGACGAGTTCGGCGGCAACCGCCACCAGCATCATCAGCATGGTGTCACTCATGCTGCGTCCTCCACGTCCGTCGGTTCGCCAGGCGCATCGACGTCATCGATCAGGTCTTCGATTTCCATGTCGTCGCCCTGTGATTTGCGGCGCCGGTGCAGGAACCACCAGGCGCCACCCCCGGCCGCGAGCAGCAGGTTGAATCCACCGAACAACAGTACCGGCATCAACCAGCCACCCTCTTCCTCCACCTCGGGAGGATCCGGGACCGGCTCAGGCGCCGCGGGCGGCTCGGCCACGGTCTGTTCCGCCGACTGTGTTTCGACCGGCGCCGCCGGCTCGACCGGTACCGCGGGTGGCGGTGGTGGTGGCGACTCGACACCGGGCAGGGCCAGCGGACCGTAGGTTTTCTGCAGCAGGTTGCCAAGGCGGGTCGTCGCCGACACCTCGACGAACGCGGGCGACACCGTGTCGTCCAGAACCGCGCGATACTGGCCCGGCCGATACTCGTCCAGGCTCAGCGGAATACGGTTTCCAGCGGCGTCCTGTTGCCAGGCCGACAATTCCGCTCCCGGCTGCAGAACGGCCGTCTGCAGCTCCGCCAGCAGTTCGGGACCGTCGGGCCCCTCGATGGCTTCGGCGCTGACGGGTTCGTGCACGACCAGGCGGAAACGCTTCTCGCGCATGAACGTCGGGCTGTCGACTGATATCAGCAGTTCAACCTGCTCGAGCGCGCGCTGTTCGGCAAAATTCAGCGAGTAGCGCCCGTCCTCGGCGGTCTTGTCGCCGGCATCACCGGCGTCGTTGATCGGCTGCGGGTCGCGACCGTTCGGGCCAATGGCATCCGCACGCACATCGAGCAAGCGCAGAAACGCCTGCCGCGTCACCAGCTTGCCACGATTGGTCAGGTGCGCCTCGACATGGGTCTGCTCGCCGACGGCGACGTGGCTCGGGATTTCCGACGTGCGCAACTTGAGATCGGTAACGATCATGACCCGGTTGTCCGGGTCGACGTCGGCCACGACCGACCATTCGCCCTTGCGCGGTGCCGAGATCGTGATCAGGTGGTAGCCCTCGTCCTGGAACCAGGCGACTCCGCCTGGCACGTCGCTGTCGGTGAACTCTTCGCCACTGGGCGAACGCAGCACGACTGGCGGTGAATCCGGCTTCGTGAACAACAGCACGGTGGCCTCGTTGATGCTGCTGTCGACGGTGAAGCGGTTGTCGGTCAGCGGCACCGAGTCCGGCGAACCGACCTGTTCGAACATGCGCAGGAAAACGCGCTGCAACTCGTCGGCCTGGGCGACCTGCTGGTACCAGCCACCGGTCTGCTCGGCGAGCCGCTTCATCAGGTCGTGATCGGCACGCGCGGACAACGCGATCGTGTGCACCTTGACGCCACGGGCCTGCAGGCGCGGCAACAAGGTGTCGAGGATGCGTGCACGCGACGCCTCGCTGGCGCCGGGTTCCTTGGAGACATCGACCATGCCGTCGGTGAGCAGCACCAGGTGGCGCGCATGTGTCGTCGGCGTGCCCTCCCAGTCGGCCGAGGACTTGTCCAGTACCTCCTCGATGTTGGTGAACTGGCCCGGCGAGGTGATCTGCTCCGAAATCGACTGGATGCGCTGTTTCCAGGCGGCATCGACGTCGGTCACCGGTACCAGGTCGTCGGTCCAGCGCGCGAACGTCCAGACCCCGGCACGGGTGCCGGGTTGCAGCA
>JAGRGW010000096.1:0-965 GCA_020445315.1 Gammaproteobacteria bacterium | reverse complement strand
CGCATGCTGCCCGATATATCGATCAGCACGCGAACATCGGCGTGCTCCGGTTGCGCGGCCGCGAGCGGCGCGACGCCCGCCACGAGCCACGACAGCAGTACCCAACTGAACACCGAAACGGAAACCCGCGCGACTGGTCGCATACCGACAACCCCGGATAAAGAAGTGAGTTCCTGCAAGGGGTAACGGCCGATGGCGGTGACGCTTTAGCCATTGAAAGTGCGGCGGAAAATCGACGGGCGGGCCCACTGCCCGTGCCAATGAAGACGATTGGACTTTCGTTCACAAAAGCAGGGTTAATTGATCTATAAACCTGTCTTGTACAGAAGGAGAGAGACCATGCACGCAGGCGATCCACCCGAGATCAATCCGAAACAGGCCTTCCAGATGCTGCAGGACGACCCGCGCGCCGTCCTCGTCGACATCCGCTCGACGATGGAGTTCCTGTTCGTCGGCCACCCCAAGGGCGCCGTACACGTCGCCTGGATCGACGAACCGGACTGGGAAGTCAATCCGCATTTCACCGCCGAGATCCGCAAGCTGCTGCTCGGTGGCGCGGTCTGCGACATGGAAGAAGGCTGCGCACCGGTAATCCTGATCTGCCGCAGCGGCAAGCGCTCGGCCGAGGCAGGGCGTGCCCTGATCGAGGCCGGGCTCAAGAACGTGTTCCACATCGACGAGGGTTTCGAGGGCGATCTCGACGACAACCACCAGCGCGGCAACGTCGGTGGCTGGCGCTACCATGGCCTGCCCTGGGAGCAGTGCTGACCCTGAATCCGACACGCGGAACGTGGTAGGCTTTGGCTATTGCTCCGTAGCCAGTCCGCCCATGTCGTCCCTGCCGGATCTCAGTTCCCAACGCCACCTGCAATCGCTGCGCGAACTGCTGTCGCCTTACGGCATGCAGGTGATCTGCGTCGAAGACGACGCCGAAATCCCCGGCTCGTACTGGGGCGACAGCGAGG
>JAGRGW010000502.1 GCA_020445315.1 Gammaproteobacteria bacterium | reverse complement strand
CCGTAGTCCATCAGTTCCGCGACCGACCTGCCGTCGCGCGCTCCCTCCATGATCGCCGCGCTGATGAAGGCCACCGCCTCCGGGTAGTTCAGCTTCAGCCCGCGCGCCTTGCGCCTCTCCGCCAGCAGGGCCGCGGTGAAGATCAGGAGCTTGTCTTTCTCTCTCGGGGTCAATTCCATCGATGCGCTCTCAAACGGTGGCGGGTCACGTGGCCCAGATTCTCGGGTCGGCGGGCGATCGCCCCAGCGCACCGGGTCTGACTGCCCGCCAGACGTCGGCAAACAACCGGCGCGCCCGCTCGGTGGATGTGCCGAGGTAGCGCACGACGAGGATGTCGCCCAACAGCGTGGCCCCAGTGTAATCGGCGCCGTCACCGAGTAACAGGTCACGGCAGGCCTCGATTTCCGCCTCGCCCGCGTTGCTGATCAACAGGCTGCCGCCAACCGGCAGGCCGGCCATCAGCGACAGGCGGGCACGATTGTCGGCCGACACCCGCAGGCGCTCGAGCACCAGCGGCTCGCCCTCGCGGTACACCGACAGGCGGCTGTCGATGAAACCACGGTCGAACCCCTCTTCCAGCACCGGCCGTCCCAGGCACTGGATCTCCCAGTAGGCGAACCGGGCCGACCCCTGGAGGTCGATGCGCGTGTCCAGCCGCACCTGGGCACCGGGGAAGTAGATGTTCTCCTGCGGCAGCCACTCGAGCACGGCACCGTCTTCGACGACCAGGTGCTGGACCTGGCGGGCGTCCTCGCCGGCACTGCGGTAGAACTTGGTCGCCCCCGGTGTCGTGACCAGGGCGTGCGCCCCGGCACCTGCCGTCACGGCGATATCGAGCGAGTCCCCACCGACCACACCACCCGGCGGATGCAGCAGGTAGACATGGCAGACGTCGCCTTCCGGGTAGAACGGACGCTGGACCGCCAGCGGGCCGATACGCCGGCGTTCGGCCAGCACGGTACGGTGCGGTCGTGCGCGAAAGCCCAGCTGCAGACCGGCCTGCCAACCCTTGTCCCGTGCCAACGCTGCCGGCGCGGCGACCATCAGTGGTCGCCCCTTTCGCGCGAGTTGGCTGCAATGGTGCTCGTGACAGGGATCAATGCGTGTCTTCGCCTCGTCGCTCGTTCACACGGTCAGGTACTGTTGAATCAGTTCTTCGCTGAGTTCGGGCATCGCGCCACCCGCCACGGCGCGACCACGGTCGAGCAGGCAGAAGCGGTCGGCCAGCTTGCGCGCGAACGGCAGCTTCTGCTCGANNTCGACCAGCAACACCGTCAGTCCCATTTCGCGGTTCAGGCGGTGCACGATGTTGCCGATGTCGGCGACGATGTTCGGCTGTATCCCCTCGGTCGGTTCGTCGAGAATCAGCAGTTTCGGATCGGTGACCAGTGCACGACCAATAGCCAGTTGCTGCTGTTGACCACCGGACAGGTCGCCACCACGCCGACCGAGCATCTCTTTCAGCACCGGGAACAGTTCGTAAATGAAATCCGGCACCCTGTTCAAACCGTCGCGTCGCGCCGACAGGCCGATCAACAGGTTCTCCTCGACCGTCAGCAACGGAAATATCTGGCGGCCCTGCGGCACGTAGCCGATACCCAGCGGCGCCCTGAGCTCCGCGTTCACACGGGTCAAGTCCCTGTCGGCATACTGGATGCTGCCCGACTTGACCGGCAGCAGCCCCATGATGCATTGCAGCAACGTGGTCTTGCCGACACCGTTGCGACCCATCAGCACGGTGCACTGGCCTTCGGGGACAAGCAAATCAAGGTCCCATAAAGTATGCGACTGGCCGTAGTACTGATTGAGTTGTTCGATCTTCAGCATGGGTGGACTCCGGCGGCTCTCGGACCCTTGGACACGTCCGTGTGGGACCTGTCCAGCCCGGCATCCATGCCGGTCGTTCGCACGGCTGCGTTCGCCCACCGGGCGAACGGTCCGGGCTCACCCCAAAGCGTATGCGACTGTCCGTAGTACTGGTTGAGTTGCTCGATCTTCAGCATGACAACGCCCTGCGGAAATCTACACGGGATTCCCGCGTCCGCGGGAATGACGGCACAAGGGGCATCTTCGTCGCACCCGCGAAGGTGGGTATCGATCGCCGCAGCGCCGACATGCGCCCGGAAGAAACGCGACATTCACTCGCCAAGATACACCTCCACGACCTTCGGGTCCGCCTGGACCTGGTCCATGTTGCCCTCGGCCAGCACGGTACCCTGATGCAACACGGTCACGCGCGAGTTGAGTGCACGCACGAAGTCCATGTCGTGCTCGACGACGACGATCGAGTGCTCGCCGGCCAGCGACGTCAGCAGTTCAACGGTGCGGTCCATCTCCTGGTGGGTCATGCCTGCCGCGGGTTCGTCGACCAGGAGCAACAGCGGGTTCTGCATCAGCAGCATGCCGATCTC
>JAGRGW010000095.1 GCA_020445315.1 Gammaproteobacteria bacterium | reverse complement strand
CGTGCCAGTGGATCGAGGTGTCTTCGGCGAGGTTGTTGGTGACGCTCAGGGTGACATTGTCACCTTCTTTCCAGCGCAACACCGGAGCCGGCACCGAACCGTTGATCGCAGTGGCAAGGCGATCCTTGCCGGTGAAATTGACCGGTGTCGGACTATAAGTGAGATCGAACCGGGTACCCGAGAGCACCTGTGGCCCCATGCGGGCGCGCATTACATCGGCCTGGCCGGGGCGCGGGCTCATGCCCATGCCCAGCAGCGCCCCACCGGCGGCAAGACCCTGAACAAAGCGACGGCGTGATAACGAAATGCCACCTCGCGGAGGCAGAATGATCTTCGACATGTCGATGACTTCCTTTTGTGGCACGTGACGGCAACCCGTCAGCGCGCGGGACAGCGTTGCCTGGCTTACAGGCAGCCGTTCTTTTGCAAGAGGAAGTCAGATTTGCGGAGGTCGAAATGGCGGAGCGAAGCGTCCGGCAAGCGGGCGGTCGCCTGTCAGCGTGTTCTCAGTTGATGACAGTTTCGTGTTCGAACAATTGATTTGTGCTGCCGGGACGGCAGCGCCACCGGTGCAGTGCCCCATGTTGCAAGACCCACCCAGGCAACAGCCATCGGCGCAATCATTGGATGCGGGAATTTCCGCAGAAACGCCCTCCGCATCGGTCATGTCCGTCGAGTGGCCGTGGTGGCCGAAGTTGCCCATGTCGGCGACAGCCGCTGCTGACTGCGCGGGATCTGCCGCGCAACAATAGGAACTCATGGCAGTGCCGACCGGCCCCAGAGCGAGCAGGGCGATCAGTAACCAGGTCAGCACGTTGTCGGGTTTGAGCGCCATTGTTTCAATGTAGTCTGAACCGTAGGTCCCGTCTATTCCGAACGCCCGTGCACGCGCAAAGTTCCCGGACCACGTAATTGTTCCTCGTTCGGAATGCTTGCAGTACGCATCCTCCTCGAGCAACAAGTCCCTGCGAACACGCACCAGTTAAAGCTGGCTCCTTGTGTCCGCGTGCGACGCACGGGCCGGAAAAACGGCGAAGATATGCGTACCGGCGGGGCGTGCATGCGACCGATCCAGGAGGTTTAATCGTCTTCGGTGAACCTCGGTACGGTATTATCGTCTTATTCGCAATGGGTGCTGGCATCCCATGGCTCGCATACCCGGACGGGCGTCGAAAGATGTTGCAGCCGGTGTCGATGCCGACCGGGTCTCGCGCGACGAGGTGGTCGAATCGCTCTCAGCGGTAGACAATATCCGGAAGCCCGTTGAGGTCCTGCGCCGGAAGCAGGGCCACCAAAGGAACAGGCCGATTATCGACCGCGCTGTTGGAAACATCGACGACTCGTATCGAGCCAATAAGAAGTGCAACGCGACATATGAGACATGCAGGTTCGACAATGCGCTCTCCTACGGGCAGGCACCAGGTCCTGCTGCGCAGCCTGTTGTCACTGTTGTTGCTGGTCATGCCACTGATGTCACAGGCCGGCGTCCCGCACATGCAGACTCGCGGCACAGGGCCCGAACCGGCGGCCGAGATGCCCTGCCAC
The DNA here is from genome assembly GCA_020445315.1 of Gammaproteobacteria bacterium. Taxonomy (GTDB): domain Bacteria; phylum Pseudomonadota; class Gammaproteobacteria; order Chromatiales; family Chromatiaceae; genus Thiosocius. Next base: position 773 of record JAGRGW010000095.1, on the reverse strand, counting down.
ATGCAAGAGGCCGGCGATTCCGTAACGGTCGACACGGTCGACGACGCCTGCCCCCATTGTCAGGAAGGGAACCTGCTCAAACCCTGTCCGTGTTGTAGCGTCGCAGTCCCGGCTGCGATACCTGGATTGGAAGTAAGTGTTTACTTACAAATGTTCCGACTCGTGGTCCGTCAACGCGTGACCAAGGATTCACTGCCGCCGGCGCACCGCGACCGGCTGTTCCGCCCACCGATATTGTCCGCTTGAGTTACCGGTCCCGGACTCCACGCCGAGGTGGTCACACCCGGCAAGAATCAAAGCGCGGAATACGATAGTGAATACTTACATACATAAATTGCTGCTGGCCGTGCTGGCGGCCACGACCCTCACCCTGGCCGGCTGTATCGACAGCGAGCCCAAGCCCAGCGAGAACATGGCGGCGGCCGCCGACGACAGCGCTCTGGAGCACGCGGCCAAGCATCTCGACCCGAAATACGTCTGCCCGATGCACCCCCAGATCGTGCGCGACGAAGAGGGTACCTGCCCGATCTGCGGCATGGACCTGGTACCAAAAATGGTCGAACCGACCCGGGAGACGGCCCTGGAGCACGCGCAGAAGCACCTCGATCCGAAGTACGTCTGCCCGATGCACCCCCAGATCGTGCGTGACGAAGAGGGAAGCTGCCCGATCTGCGGCATGGACCTGGTGCCCAAGATGATCGATGCCAGCGCCGGTCAGCAGCCGACCGTCGAGATCAGCAACGCGGTCGTCAACAGCATGGGGGTGCGCACCG
>JAGRGW010000094.1 GCA_020445315.1 Gammaproteobacteria bacterium | reverse complement strand
TGTTGCGCGGCGAATAGAGCAGGTTCGCGCGCGGCACATGGGTCATGCATTTGGGTTTGCACTTGCCGCAGCGCAGGCAGTGCTTGACCTCGTCGTTCAGCGCCCCGAGTTCGCTCTCCTCGAGGATGATCGCCTCCTGCTGTACCAGCCGCAGTGACGGTGTGTAGGCGCCGTCGAGCCCGGAGCCCGGCATCAGCTTGCCGCGGTTGAAGTGCTGCTCCGGGTCGACCGCCTGCTTGTAGGCGGCAAAGCTGGCAAGTTTTTCCTCGTCGAGGTACTGCACCTTGGTCAGGCCGATACCGTGCTCGCCCGAAATCACGCCGCCGAGCGACTGGGCCAGCTGCATGATCCGGTCGACGATGCGGTCGGCCTCCTGCAGCATGCGGTAGTTGTGCGAGTGCACCGGGATATTGGTGTGCACGTTACCGTCGCCGGCATGCATGTGCAGGGCGACGAACAGGCGGTTGTTGCGGATCTCGGCATGGATGTCGTGCAGCGTCTCGCGCAGGGCCTCGAGCGTTGATCCCTGGAAAGTCTCGCGCAGCGGCAGCTTGACTTCCTCGCGGTAGGAAACGACGACGTCGCGTCGCAGCAGCAGGTCGAGCAGGCTGTCGCCAGGGCGGATGCGCGCGGTTTCGGCGTCCGTCAGCGTACCGGCCGGCCCACCTGCACCGCCGAAATCCGTGGCCGGGCTGTCGAGATGGTCGGCCAGCGTCTGCCAGCGTTCCCGCACCTGGCCCAGCAGGGTGCGTGCCATCGCGAACTTGCCGCGCTCGAAGGCCTGGTCGTCGTCTTCGCCGGTGGCCGTGGCTGGTGCCTTGTCCGCAAGCGCCTCGTCGAAAGCGTCGAGCACTTCGAGCTTGTTGGCGATCGACTGCTCGATGTTGATCCGCTCGATCCCCCGGCTGTACTCGGCCAGGCGGTCGAGTGGGATCACGACGTCCTCGTTGATCTTGAACGCGTTGGTGTGCGCCGAGATTGCCGCCGTGCGCGCCCGGTCGAGCCAGAAGCGCTGGCGCGCCTCGGGGCTGACGGCGATGAAACCCTCGGCCTCGCGCGCATTGGCCAGGCGCACGACCTCCGAGGCGGTCTCGGCGACGGCCTGTTCGTCGTCGCTGACGAGATCGGCGATCAGCACCATTTTCGGCCGTTCCCGCCGTGCGGCCTTGGTCGCGTAGCTGACGGCCTTGACGTAGCGTTCGTCGAGGTGCTCCAGGCCGGCAATCTGCACGCCGTGCCGTTTCTCAACGTAGTCGACGATCTCGACGATCGCCGGTACCGCCTTGCCGAGGTCGGTACCGAAAAACTCCAGGCACACGGTGCGCACGTGATCGGGCATGCGATGCAGCACGAAGCGCGCCGACGTGATCAGGCCGTCGCAGCCCTCTTTTTGTACACCGGGCAGTCCGGAAAGGAACTTGTCGGTGACGTCCTTGCCGAGGCCGGCCTTGCGGAAGGCGCTGCCCGGCATCTCGAGCAGTTCGGGCTCGCTCCTGGCCGTCTTGCCGTCGGTGGCGAAGCGGGTGATGCGGAAACGGACTGTGTCCTGGTCGTGGATCTTGCCGAGGTTGTGGTCCAGTCGTTCGACCTCGAGCCAGTCCGCCTGTGGCGTAACCATGCGCCAGCTGGCCAGGTTGTCGAGCGTGGTGCCCCAGAGCACCGCCTTCTTGCCGCCTGCGTTCATCGCGATATTGCCGCCGATCGTCGAGGCGTCCTGCGACGTGGGATCGACGGCAAACGCCAGCCCGTGCCGGCCGGCGAGATCGGCGACCCGGCGCGTGACCACGCCGGCACCGGTGCGTACCGTGGGTACGGGCCGGTCGAGGCCTGGCAGCACACGCGGCTCGACGTCGGACAGGGCCTCCAGCTTCTCGGTGTTGATGACGGCGCAATGCGCATCGAGTGGTACCGCCGAGCCGGTATAGCCGGTCCCACCGCCGCGCGGGATCAGGGTCAGGCCACAGTCGATACAGGTGCGGACGATGGCGGCGACTTCCTCTTCGCGGTCCGGCGATATGACCACGAACGGCATCTCGACGCGCCAGTCGGTCGCGTCGGTTGCGTGTGATACGCGGGCCAGGCCGCTGAAGTCGACGTTGTCGCTGCGCGTGATCCCGGCGAGGGCACGCGACACCCGGCCACGCAGCGCGTGACGTTCGCCGAAACAGTTGGAGAAGCGGTCGACCGCGTTGCGCGCGGCCTCGAGCAGGCGGGCGGCGTCGCGATTGTTGTTGAGTCGCTTCTCGAACTGTTCCAGGCGATGGTTCAGGGCCTCGATCAATGCGCGCCGACGGTCCTGGTTGTTGATCAGGTCGTCCTGCAGGTAGGGATTGCGTTCCGCCACCCACATGTCGCCGAGCACCTCGAACAGCATTCGCGCCGAGCGCCCCGTGCGACGTGTGCCGCGCAGGTCCTCGATCAGGCGCCAGTTGCCCTCGCCGAGGTAGCGGATGACGATCTCGCGGTCGGAGAACGAGGTGTAGTTGTAGTGGATCTCGCGCATGCGCTCCATCAGTCTTCCGGCGGCAATGGACAACGCGGCCCGAGACAGGCGGACCGCTGCCG